>JAIDME010000110.1 GCA_029050705.1 Acetatifactor sp. | reverse complement strand
TATTTCCGTAATCTATAATAGAATTTGGATCATAAAAAATGCGAAGCAGTTTCTATTATAGAATCTAAAAAGCAGATTCTATTATCATAAGTCTATTATAAAATACAAATAAGTCTGTCGCAATCAGGGAAACAGGAGTAAAATAAGTAACAGACAATATTGACAATGAAAGACTGATATCGGATGAACATGCGGATTATAATCTGCGGGGGAAACGGAAGCGGAAAAAGCACTCTTGGAAAAGCTCTGGCTGATGCAATGGGCATTAAATTTATGGACAATGAGGACTATTACTTTCCTAAAAGCGGCTCAGGTTACAAGTATGACCGTGGATTGACCAGAGAAGAATTTATTCCGATACTGCAGAATGATATGAGGCAGGCCTGATAATTATGCTGAAGAATGGGTGTCAAATGTCAGATGTCCCGTTATCAGAGTGGATGGCAGGAAGTCCGTAAAAGAAAATGTAGAGCAGCTTGTGGCGGCATTATCAAAGGAAAGACAGCTACTCCACCGTGAACAGCCCGCAGCCCCATGAGCCGCAGTTATCAAGCATCAGCGCATAGGCCGGCTTATCGCTGTCATCCTCATAGATATAATATAAAGACATTCCTCCGTGGGTGACGTACAAATTCTCGTAAATCAGCCGTTCTTTTTCATCATATAAATATGTTCCGCTGCTGAATGACGTACCCCACATCCAGGTATTGTGGGAATACTTCCGGCAGGCAAGGCAGCCGTCATCCCGATATACGAAATCTATTTGTAAAAAAATTGTCTCCTCCGGGCCATTTCCATAGAAATCAGCAAGTCCCTTTGCACAAAAATACTCCGGCTTTCCGTCAGCCCGATACCTGTATTCCTCCTCATAGCTTAAAACTTCGCCGCCATCCAGCCATTCCTTTCCGGTTTCGCCATCTCTGTTCTCCAGCACATAAGGCTGGTATTGCACCCATTCATGTTCACCAACGCCATGAAATAAATAGCCGGTAACAATCTGTTCCTGTTCGGGATGAAACTCATAGTCATAATAAAAGCCGCAGCCCGTTTCCGTGGCGGGATTAAAATAAAGCTCTACCACTAAGTCTCCCCAGGTATCCGTATATTGGTAAAAGGGTTCCTGCCCCGAAAATCCCTGCTCCGACAGAAGTGCCTCTTTGTCCGGATAATAGATCCTGTGACTGTCCATGAGTCCGTACTCGTCATATTCCGCAGCAAATACCGGAATTCCTTCCTCATAGCCAATATTCGGATCAGGCTCCCAGGGCTTTGTGACATAGGACATGGCGCTGAAAAAACAATCAAAATATGCCTCGTTCTGCAAATTTCCGCTTTCATCAAGCAGAACATTGCCGGAAAACAATGTCCGCTGTCTCAGCCCGTCCCGGATTTCAAGTGTCTCTTCCTCCCGATCGAGCGTATAACTTCGAATTTCAATGATATTTTTAGTCTGCTCGTCAACCTGATACAGCATCTGGCGGCTCACCGGGCCTTTCTGCCGGGTTCTGCTGAAAATCCGCAATGTGATGCTCTCCGGCACATAATCTGCCGGTATCTCCACCGGTTCCGCATCAAAAGCATGTGTCTTTCCTTCCCACAAATATAAAAACTTCCGTACCTCCCCAGCGGATCCGCCGCTGCAGGTGACCACCACATCCGGGCCCATTGCGCAGACTTCCGATACATCTCCGCAGTCCGTTGTCCCGTCGTCACAAGCCGGCGTCCTGCTTTCGCCGGACGTGAAAAATCCGCTGATTTCCAAAACTTCACCGGGCAGGCTGACCGGCACCTCCTGCAATATATCATCTTTTTCCTGCAGGCGGCTGACACGGATTACTGTTTCCCCTGAAGCCCTCTGATACAATGCGACCCAATACTCCTCCCCGAAATACCAGTCCTCTTTTATGCGCAGCCCGCTTATCAGTGTATCCCGGCTTAATGTATCTGTGTTTTCCACAGGCTCTTCGTCAGTCGGGTATGAAGCAGACAACGCATTTGAATTTTCGTTATAATTCTGCTGCGCCATAGGAGCATTTTGGGTGTCAAAACCGACATACAGAAAGATGCCCAGCATACCAAGACATGCAGCGCACATTGCAATTTGTTTTTTCATAGGCAACCTCACTTTAGCTTTATCTTAACATATCTGGACATATTTTTAAATGCGGCTGTTCATACCTTTGCTTTTGTAGTAAAATCAAAATGTCAGTACTTTGCGGGACAGAAAGGAAGGCAGCTTTGAATTCAGGTAAATTACAGTTTGGAATGCCAACGTTAATCGAAACAGACAGCCCGGAAGGCGCCATAAGGCTGTGCAGGGAGCTGGGGTTAGCCTTTGTGGAACTGAACATGAATCTGCCTCAGTATCAGGCGGAGGGCCTGGAGAACACGGCATATCTGAAATCCCTGCAGCAGAAATATCAGGTGGAATACACCATTCACCTGGACGAGAACCTGAATGTGTGTGACTTTAATCAGGCTGTGGCGGCTGCATATACGGAAACCGTGGAGAGGGCAGTCCGCGCGGCAAAAGCCATAGGAGCGTCTGTTTTAAATATGCATATGAACCACGGGGTATACTTTACATTGCCGGATCGGAAGGTGTATCTGTTTGAGCGGTATTTTGAGCAGTACATGCAGTCATGGAAAAACTTCCGGGCTGTCTGCGAACAGGCGGCGGAGGGCTCGGACATCATAATCTGTATTGAAAATACAGACGGATATACAGAGTACGAAAAGGAGGCCATTGAGTTCCTGCTGGAAAGCAGGGTGTTCGGCCTGACTTGGGATATTGGGCATTCTCACGGAGTGGGAAATGTAGATGAAGCGTTCATTATGGCTCATAGGGATAAGCTGCATCATTTTCACATTCATGATGGCCTTGGCAGAAAGAATCACATGACATTGGGAACAGGTGAAATTGACTTGAAACAGAGACTGCAGATTGCGGAAGAATGCGGATGCCGGTGTGTGGTGGAGACGAAGACGGCAGATGCTCTGCGAGAATCCATGGACTGGCTGGCGATGCGGGGATACACTGCTTCTCAGCACACATAAAGCAGGCTGTTAATCTGTGACTGATACGGCCGATTACGAACAGCATAATTCTGAATAGTTACCATATACAATAAATATAAAAACAAGCAGATTGACAGGGAGAAAGCAATGGAACAGAATGGTACAAAAAAGAAAAGACATATAGGCATGAAGATTTTTCTGGCGCTTCTTCTGTTGCTGCTGGCGGCAGCGGCAGGGCTTGTGATCTATTTTTATCCGGCATACAGGGCTGCGGGATACCTGGCTGAGAATCTGAGCTTTCAGAAAATGGAGTATGTAATGGAGGTTAGGATAGACAGGGAGGAGCTGGATACAAAAAAGAGGATTCTGATCGACACAATGGCAGAGATTACAGGGATAACCGGTGAGGAGCTGTGTCATCTGACAATACAGGGAAATATCGATGGAGATGTTATATATGCCTGCATCTATCCGGAAGGACAGGAAAAGCCGCTGACAGAGCTGTACCTGAGCGATGACCTTGATGTGGTAAACGGAGCGATGCTGTACAGTGCCATGCGGGAAAATTTCTGCGGACAAAATGAGATGCTTAATTATCTGTTTCCCGTGTGGGAAGAACACAAATATATGTCTCTGAAGCAGGCGGAGGATATGTTTGGGGTGGATTTGAGCGCGTTTCGCAATTTTCAGCTGCCATTCAAAGACAGGAAGCTGTCCCGGATGGAATATTTTGTAATATTGGCGTTTATGCACCGGGATAAGGCGGCCGGGGGGGAAAGTTTTTCTTATCGGAAGGACGGGATAGATGCGGAAATATGGCCCCGGGAGCAGATAAAGTGCAGCGTCAGTATAGAGGATCCGGCGGATATTTTAGATGAACTGAGCGGGAAGCTTTCCAAAGTGGGAATCAATCTGAGAGGAAATAAGCTGCGTATTCTGGATTCCCTTTCTTTGACGGTGGAAATGAAGGGTGATGCGGCGCTTCAGATGCCGAAGGATCTGGTCAGCCAGAATATGGTGGATATTGTTAAGGGCATCAGAGCGGTGATCAGAGAGCTTTCAGGGAAATAGGACGGAAAGAAAGCGGCGGTTTGAAAAAACTGCCGCTTTTTTGTAGCTTTTTGGTCCGGAGAAAGGTATATAGGGTAGAAGCGCTTCTTAATAATTTTTGAAATAGAAGGTTGAGAGTAAAAAAAGAACTGGGGATGAAAATGATGGGACAGCGATTACCGGAAAATACGGATGTGGAAAAGGTGATTGAAGCCTGCTCTGACATGGTCTATCGACTTGCCTTTGCCAGGACGGGCACAAAGCAGGATGCAGACGACGTGTATCAGGAGGTCTTTTTGCGGTATCTGAAAAAGCGTCCTGTATTTGAGAGCGAGGAGCACAGAAAAGCCTGGATGCTGCGGGTGACGATAAACTGTTCCAATTCTTTTCTGTCATCCCGCTGGCACAGAGATCGAACGGAGCTGCCGGAGGATTTACCCTTTGAGGAAAAGCGGCAGCAGGACCTGTACATGGAGCTGCAGCAGCTGCCGGTGAAATACAGGGATGTGATTCATCTGTTTTATTACGAAGAATTGTCTGTGGAGGAGATCGGAAAAGCGCTGCGCCGGAAACCTTCCACAGTCCGCACACAGCTGACCAGGGCAAGGGAGATGCTCCGCCGGTTCATGAAGGAGGAAGATTATGAATTTTAAAGAAGAATATCGAAAATATAATGAAGCTGTTCGTCCCAAAGAGTCTCTGGTGGAGGGAATGAAGGAGGAAGCCCGGCAGCAGGAAGAAGAGAAGCGATTCAGAACCTTCCGGGTGATGCGTGGTGTGGCCGCGGCCGCAGCCGTCTGCCTGTGTATTTTTGTGGGCGTTCCCGCACTAGCCGCAAACATTGACTCTTTTTATGATATTATGTACAGGTTTTCGCCAAAGCTGGCGCAGCAGTTTCGATTGGTACAGACCTGGGATGAGGACCAGGGAATCCGCATGGAGGTTGCGGCAGTCTATGTGAAGGACAACGAACTGCAGGCGTATATTACCCTGCAGGATCTGGAGGGGGACAGGATTGACGGGACCACGGATTTACGCGGTTACTCCATCAACACTCCCGTGGCCGGTTATGGCGGTGGCGGCTATAAGCCTGTGGACTATGACGAGGAGACAGGGAAAGCAACCTTTTTTATAACGGTGGGTCAGCTCGGTCAGAATATAAAAGGGGAAAAAATAACCCTTTCCCTGAATAAAATTTTGGGTAAAAAACAGGAATACCGCAACCTGGACATACCCATACCCTGGTCGGAGATACAGGAGAATCCGGAGACTATGGAACTGGCGATCAGCGGCAGCAGCGGACACACCCGCGGTTATCTGGAGGATGTTCCGGTCATGTGGAGAAAATATGACGAGGAGGGTAATCTTCTGGATGGCGTGCCGCTCTATTACGCAAATATGCTGGGGCCCCGGGAACCGGACGACAGGCTTTCCGTGGAGGGTATTGATTTTACAGGCATGGGCTATATTGACGGCATTCTTCACATTCAGACGGCGGTGTATGACAATCTGCACAACGATAACCACTGTGAGCTGTTTCTGAAGGATGAGGAGGGCAACCTGAGGTTTTATGACTGTAAAATGAGCGGTTCCGGTGAACCGGATGCCAACGGCAAAAAAATCACATATCAGGAATGTCTTTTTGCAGTCACCCCGGAGGAGCTGGAACATTACACTTTGTGCGGCGATTTTACCGTGAGCGGACTGTACATGACGGGGGACTGGTCGGTCACCTTCCCACTGGAGCAGGAAGAATAAAATACTGAATGGAAAAAGAGTCGAATGCTTTCGCCCTGCAAGCGAAAGCATTCTCCGTTTTATATGAATACATTATCTCTGATTTCTGATATAATCTAAGACATCTCATTGATAGCGGGAGGTTTTTCATATGAGTAAAATATCATTGCGTATTGCCGATCTGCGTAAACGAAACAGAGTGACACAGCAGGAGCTGGCAGACAGTATTGGTGTATCGTTTCAGACCATCAGCAAATGGGAAACGGGAATCAATATGCCGGATATTACCATCCTGCCGTTACTGGCAGAATATTTTAAAGTATCAACAGACCAGTTATTAGGTTTACAGCCCCTTGATGGAGAAACATATATTCCGGAAAAAACAGCTACAAAAGATTTTTGGAATCAAAAACTGGAATATCTTTTGCGAACACGAAGAAGTTCCTGGAACGATGACTATGCCCGCTTTCTTGTTTCAGAGGTCTGGAAGATTGATAAACCGATTTCTGTGTTGGACTGTGGCTGCGGCTATGGATTTTTAGGATTACTTTTGCTCCCTTATATGCCCGAAGGAAGCACCTATACAGGAATTGATTTTGCTGAGGACCTGATAAAAAAGGGAAAAAGTCTTTTTGAAAGCCAAAGAACAGATGCCACCTTTCTTTGTGAAAATGTTTTTGAGTATTCCGCCGAAAATCAGTATGATTTTGTAGTATGTCAGGCAGTTCTCAGGCACCTGGACAATCCTGCAGCTTTTATACAAAAAATGATCACTTTTGCGAAACCCGGGGGATATGTTGTCTGTATTGATTCAAACAGGGAATTTGAGTGCTGTGGGCTTTATATTGATGGCATGGACTATCAGGAGTTATGCCGGCATGAAGGACTGGAAAAAAAGTGGCGGGCTGAACTCACAATGCAGGGGAGAGATTATGCAGTCGCAATCAGGACTGCACATATGATGCAGAAACTGGGGCTTGTTGATGTTGATGTGAGAATGAGCGATAAAGTAGAGTTTGTTACGACACAGTCGGCAGATTACGATGAGAAAAAATATAATTTTATAAAATATAATGATTGGACTTCCGGCATTAGTAAAGAGGAGAAAGAAAAGCTGATCCTACATTTGCTGAATCATGGTTTATCCCGTAAAGAAGCCGAAGATTACTGCGATCGAAATATTAAGATTGCGAATTTCTTTTCAGACAACCCAACTGCCGGATACTCGTTTGTGAAAGGAAAGATGATTTCTTACGGGAAAAAGAAAGCAGCAGGTTTATAAGGGCTAATCCGGGAGAAAAAAATAATGAAGAAATTGGACAGTCTTCAAAAGGATATTTAAGTGACAGGAAAGGAATATGGACATGGGTGATAATTACAATTTTTCAGTGGGTTGTATCGTCAGAAAGGAGAACCAGGTTCTGCTTGTAAGACATACCTATGGCGGGGCAAATGGGAAACTGCTGATTCCCGGCGGATTTTGCTGTGAAAACGAATTGCCGGAGGAGGCTGCTGTGCGGGAGGTTTTTGAAGAAACAAGTATTACCGCAGAAGTCAGGCGCATGGCAGGTATCCGCTGTGACAGAAGAACATGGTATATTTTATTGGAGATGGACTATGTTGATGGAATTCCCACAAGCGATATGCATGAAAACAGTGAGGTCGTATTTTGCGAAATATCAGAAGCTTTAACACGAAGCGACTGCACTGAAATGACAAAAGTTGCACTTAGAAAAATTCTGAATGACTCTGGGGACTATTTTTATTCAGATATTGAATACAAAAAGCATAAGGGAGATAATTATACTCTTTACATTTAATAACGGTTCAGCCCTGCAAAATGGCTTGACAAACAGTGTTCCGAATAGTATGATAGGGTTCCGGATGCAAATGATTTGCATTTGCATCCGGAATTTTATGTGTTTATACAATAGCTGTTCAGGTCACTTAATTATACCTGTGCATATTTACATTTAATAGAAAGGACATATCATGCCGGAGGTTATTTCAGATACTTTAACAGATGTAACAAAGCTGCTGCCCTTTTTGTTTTTGACCTATCTTGCTATGGAATATCTGGAGCATAAGACCGGAGACAAGGCGGCAGCCCTCGTAAAAAAGGCGGGGCATTTTGGACCTGCCATTGGCGGCCTGCTGGGAATGGTGCCCCAGTGCGGATTCTCCACTGCGGCATCCAACCTTTATGCAGGGAGGGTGATCACCATAGGAACTCTGATCGCCATTTATCTCTCCACCTCGGACGAAATGCTGCCTGTTCTGATTTCAGAGCAGGCACCGATTGGAGTTATCGTAAGGATTCTGTTGGCAAAGGCGGCAATCGGTATTGTGGCAGGGCTTCTGATTGATTTATTGCTGCGCAGGAAAGGCACGGCGGAGCATCACCATATTCATGAGGTCTGTGAGCATGAGCACTGTGGCTGCGAGAAGAGCATTTTCCGTTCAGCGCTTTTCCATACGGCGTGGATTGCGCTGTTTATTCTGTTGATCACATTCGCATTGAATTTGATATTGTTTTGGGTGGGGGAGGACGCGCTGGCAAATCTGCTGCTGAACAGACCGATTATCGGACCGCTGCTGGCAGGTCTTGTGGGTCTGATACCAAACTGTGCGGGCTCCGTGGCCATTACCCAGTTATATCTTGAAGGAGTGCTCGATGCGGGCGCCGCCATGGCGGGGCTGCTGACAGGCAGCGGAGTAGGACTTCTGGTATTGTTTCGGGTGAACCACAACAGGAAAGAGAATCTGAAGATTCTGGGATTGTTATATATTATCGGCGTTATAGCAGGAACTGTGACAGGGCTGATTTTCTGATTATTCCCGCGAGCAATGAGTATAAAGTCAGCATACTGCGGGGTATTTGACTCAAAAGAAAGGTCATGGGAATGGATAAAAAAGTAAGGTCTGCCGCCCGGGCGGCTGTATATGGAGAAAAATGGGGGGCGGAATATCCTCAGGGAATAAAGTGGACGAAGCAGAGAAAGAGCGTTTATAAGGTGCTTAAGGATGCATCTGAACCTCTGAGCGCGGCGCAGATTTATCGCCTGGCAGGGGAGGAGAGTGCCGCCGGAGACTATGCGGGCGGAGGGGACTACGCCTTATCTACGGTCTACAGAATTCTGGCAGCTTTTGAAGAAAAAAAGCTGGTGGAGAAAAATATATGCCTGGAGGACGGGACGGTGGTTTATTCCCTGGCGCGGAACGGACATACCCATTATGCGGTCTGTCTGGGATGTCATCGGAGAATTCCTCTGCAGAGCTGTCCCTTTACCCATATTCACATGGAGAAGGAGCCGGAAGGTTTTACCGTCACCGGCCATCGGCTGGAGCTGTACGGCTACTGTGTTGAGTGCGGAAAAAATGAAGACTGGTAACAGTTCCGTCATGCCTGCTGTCAGCTGCCTGACACAAGGGCTTTTTTGCTCCCACAGTATGACTGTTCATCCAAAATGATAGAGGGCGAAAGCGCTTGTTGCTTTCACCCTCTTGATTGCGGATTTGACGGAATCAATCTAACTGAAAGAATCTCATTGTACCTCCATCGATTGTTGTAACATCACACTCTCTCCCACCCCAGGGTTGTGTTGTAATTTCACTGATTTGCGTCCAGCCATTTTTCTTAACAAAAGAATATAAATTGTTAATATTGTCCACGCGCATAAAAGCGACGGTTTGCTCTACAGGTTCACCATAAAACATGTGAAACCCGTTAAACGGAAGCAGTGTCATATTGTGTATTTCGTTAGGCAAGGGCAATACACATCCATATGTTCCGTCACCGTTCTCATTTCTTTGGTCAATTCCTGCATACCAGCCCAAAACATCTTCAAACCATTTTGCGGTTTTATCCATATTCGTGGTGTAATATACAGGTGCGTTTTCTTTAACTACATAGCCTCTTTCCTTCAATCCCTGTACCATTTGATTACCTCCTGAAATAGATTGGACAGATATTTTAGCGAATGAACGCAGTTTCTCTTTCTGACTGCGCGCCGTCATAGGAGATATGCCATGAAAACGAGTAAACGCACGAGAAAAACTTTCCGGTGACTCATAACCATACTTGAATGCAATATCAATGATTTTTGTGTCCGAACGGCTTATTTCAATTCCTGCCAGTGTCAGCCGACGATTGCGGATATATTCACCAAGGGAAACACCGCACAGAATTGAAAAAACACGTTGAAAATGAAAGCTGGACATATATGCCTGACTTGATATGACTTCCGGATTTAGCTCGTCACAAATGTTGTCCTCAATAAAATCAACAGCTCTTTGAATGCAGTTTATCGTATTCATCCATTCGCCTCCTGTCAAATAAAGTATATTATATGCAATAAGAGTTTTCATGACTTTTTTTGCCTGCTTCGGCTAATATAAATCGCGTATATTTATATTTATTTGCGGATAACTTTTGAAAATATTTTAATTTAACATTTCAGAAACATTTCTCAAACATCCCAAAAACAATTCAGGTATATGATACAGACATGAAGTGAGAGAACACTAAACATAAATGGAGGTATTTATCATGAAGAAAGAAAATTTTGTCACCCTGATCCTTGGCACCATCGGAGGTATTTTGTTTGCTATCGGTATGTGTATGTGTCTGCTGCCGGAGTGGAAAGCATTTACACAGGGTATTGTCATGTCAGCTGTCGGTGCTGCAGTGCTGCTTGTGATGCTGCTTGTGCGCTGCAAAATGAAGGGAAAGCCGGCAATAAAGATTACCGGTAAAACTGTGGGAGCAGTGGCACTTGGCATCGTTGGTGCATTGGTACTCGGCGTTGGTATGTGTATGGTTATGGTTTGGGAGGGGCTGATGGTTCCCGGTATTATTGTCGGAGTAATCGGTATTGTATTGTTGCTCTGCCTGATCCCGCTTTGCAAAGGTTTGAAGTAATCAGTTACAAAAATATTATTAAACAGGAGGTAAAAAGAGATGTCTGCATCCAAATTGAAAAAGGTGAATGAAAAAATCGCAGAAGGTGTTACGGAAGGTTTTCAGAAAATTGAGGATGGCGTTGTCGGTGGCTATAAGAAGATTGAGGATGGCGTTGTTGAGGGTTTTTCCAAGATGACAGATAAGTTTGTCGAAAAGTTCCTGACCCATGAGGGCGAGTCAGTAGAAGATGCAAAAAAACGTCTTGAAAAAGAACAGGCTGCCCGTGAAGCTGCCGGTAAAGAAGTGGTAAAGAAGCATGCTGCGGCGGGCACCGGTACTGACATTGGCCGGGCAAGCATTGAAGCAAGCCGGGAAATTGCCAGAACCAGCGTTGAGGCAAGCAAAAATGCGGGAAAACATTGAGGGAGCCAGTGATCATAAACGTAAAGAAATAAGCGGCCCGCACAGTTATTATGCTGTACGGGTCAGTTCTTTTGTAAATCTGATCGAAAACTGCACATTTGCGTGTTATAATAGACTTAAGATCACAGGGTTCGTGGAGTGATTCCTGTAATAAAGACAAATAATCGGAGGTGCTCGCTATGTTTAAGATATTAGTGGTCGAGGATGATACAGAACTGAATCATACTGTCTGCTCTTTTCTAAGCCAGAACGGTTATGACGCAGTCGGCTGTCCGGATGCCGGCAGCGCTTATGATTCCATGTATAATAATTCCTTTGATCTGATCGTATCCGATATTATGATGCCGGGAATCGATGGTTATGAGTTTGCAAAGACGGTGCGGGGACTGAATGAGAACATTCCGATCCTGTTTATGACGGCAAGGGATGATTTTGCCTCCAAACAGAAGGGCTATCGTATAGGCATTGACGATTATATGACAAAGCCGGTGGATCTTGATGAACTGTGCTTACGGATTGGTGCACTTCTGCGCCGTGCAAAGATTGCAAACAGCCGCAGGCTGGAAATCGGCAGTCTGGTGCTGGATGCCGACGAGCGCACGGCTGTTGTGGGCGGTGAAGAGATTTCTCTGACAATGCGGGAATTCAATATCCTCTATAAGCTGCTTTCTTATCCGAAAAAAACCTTTACCCGCTCACAGCTTATGGACGAATTCTGGGATACGGAAACAAGCGCCGCACCCCGTGCCGTGGACGTATATATGACAAAGCTGCGGGATAAATTTTCCGGCTGTGATGCTTTTGAGATTGTCACTGTCCACGGTCTGGGATATAAGGCGGTGGTGAAATGAACGGGCGCAGGAAAAAAACAGCCAAGGACCGTTTACTGGTGGCACTGTGGCGGTATCTTACGTTTTTCTCTGTGATAGCATTTGCCATCACCGGATGTATGATTGTGTTTTTAAAGCTGATAGAGCAGGATTTGGGAGTGGCCTACACGGAAAGCAATATCAGCCATGCTGCTATTCTGACCTTTATAAATGTTATATTGATAAGCATATTTTTTACAGTAATAGACGCAATTCGGCATAAATTTATGGTAGAGCGTCCTGTCAGGCGGATTGTCAGTGCGGCTGAAAAAATCATGTGTGGTGAATTTTCAGTGAGGATTGAACCGCTCCCCGGTGTTTACGATGCAGTCGGCTTTGATGTCATTATTGAATATTTTAATAAGATGGCAGACGAACTCTCCGGGACGGAAACGCTCCGCACAGACTTTATCGCCAATGTATCTCATGAATTGAAGACACCGCTGGCTGTTATGCAGAATTACGGGACAATGCTGCAAAGTCCGAATCTGCCGGAAGAAAGGCGGCTGGAGTATGCAAAAGCAATTACGGAATCGTCACGGAAGCTTGCCGATCTGATCACTAATATTCTGAAGCTGAACAAGCTGGAAAACCAGCAGATATACCCGCAGCGACAGACTTACAACCTGGGTGAACAGCTATGCGAGTGTCTTTTAAATTTTGAAAGCATTTGGGAGAAAAAAGAAATCGAGATTGATACAGATATTGAGGAAGAGGTTTTCATTGATTCCGACGGGGAGCTTCTGACACTGGCATGGAATAACCTGTTTTCCAATGCAATGAAATTTACGGAACGGGGAGGACGGGTTTCGGTGAGCCTGAAATCGGACGGCTGCTTTGCTGTCGTGCAGGTGAGTGATACAGGCTGCGGGATCAGTCCGGAGGTCGGCAGGCATATTTTTGAAAAGTTCTATCAGGGAGATACATCCCACTCCTCGCAGGGAAACGGTTTGGGGCTTGCGCTGGTGAAACGGATAATAGATATTGTAGACGGGGATATATCGGTGCAGAGCGAAATCGGGAAAGGCAGTACTTTTACCGTAAGGATCAGGAGAAAAGAAAATGGCACAGTTTAAACGGATTCTGAAAAGAATATTCTTTCTGCCGCCGCTGCCCACGGTCTTGATCTCTGTGCCTTCCTTTGTGCTGGTAATCTTTGTGCTGGTAACGGAAAACAAAGGGGCGATTGCATATCTGTCATATTTTATGTCTGCTTATGCCCTGGTCATTACCTGTACCGGTATACCCCGTGTGAACCGCCTCATGAGGTCTGTCCGGGCAGGTATTGGAGAGCATCCTCTGATAAAAAAAGTGTCAAATACTTCATTAGGCGCCCGGTTTCTGAAGGATGTAAGGTTTCGCACTGAGATTTCTCTTTACCTGGGGTTTGGCATCAATCTGCTTTATATTGTGATGAAAATGGCATCGGGAATCTATTATCACTCTATATGGTTTATTTCTGTTGCTGTCTACTACATCCTGCTGGCAATTATGCGATTTCTGCTCTTCCGCCGTGGGAAAACAAAAACGGCCGGTAAACATCTGGAAGCGGAGTTAAAGCGTTATCGTATGTGCGGGATTCTGTTGCTTTTAATGAATCAGGCCTTAGCCGGAATCGTTGTTTTTATGGTGCACCAGAACAAAAGTTATGATTATCCGGGGGTTTTGATTTATGCGATGGCAGCATATTCTTTTTATTGCGTGATAACTGCCAGTGTAAATGTCATTAAGTTCCGCAGGCATGGGAGCCCTGTTTTGTCTGCTGCTAAGGTGATCAGTCTTGTATCTGCAATGGTATCTATTCTGTCGCTGGAAACGGCTATGGTCACCCGGTTTGGGGATGAAGACGATTTTTTGTTCAGGCGGGTCATGACCGGTGCCACAGGAGGCGGAGTCTGCATACTTGTATTGGGTATCGCTGTGTTCATGATCATAAAGTCATTCCTGCAGCTAAAGAAAATAAACACTCGGGAAATAGAAAATAATCAAATTGAAAATGAATAAGGGATAAAGTATATCTTGCGTGGAAAGGAGCGATCGTAATGGGAGAGAAAAGCGAAGTTTTCAGTTATACCTATTCTGCCTCGCAGCAGGCTGAAATAAAGAGTATTCGTGAAAAATATATGCCGCCTACGGAGGAGGAAGACAAAATGGAGCGGCTGCGCAGGCTGGATCATAGTGTAACGAAAGCCGGCACAACTGTGGCTGTCATTGTCGGGATTATAAGTACTTTGATCTTTGGTGTCGGCATGTGCTGTACGATGGTGTGGGAGGGGCTGATGCTGCCCGGAATCATTATCGGCGTAGTGGGAATTATGGGGATTGCATCTGCCTATCCTCTCTATACTCATGATCTTACTAGAGTAGATATCG
>JAIDME010000011.1 GCA_029050705.1 Acetatifactor sp. | reverse complement strand
AGATTATAGTCGATACTGAGCGCATGGATCAGCTCTATCTGTCTCCGTTCTTCCCTTAACCGCTCTTCTTCCTCCTGCAGCTTCTGTGCGGTACGATCCAGAAGAAAACGCTGATAGTATAATTCGCCATCCTCTTCCGCAAGCTTAAAACTGCCCAGTACATGAACAATCTCACCGTCACTGTGGCGCACACGATACTCCACACTGACACTGTCCCCCACATTTTTCATGGATTGAATGCTCTTTTGCAGCTTGGGTTTGTCCTCATCTACCACCGAAGAAGCAATTATAAAAAATCCATCCTCCTTCATCTCATCCATGGATCTATATCCTAAAATATTTAACGCCGCCTGGTTAATACTGATGATCCGCGTTCCGTCCAGAGTATGACATATCATGCCGCAGTCCATTGTGGTAAACAGCATCTCCAGGGTCTGATTTTTCTTCAGAAGCTCCTGCGCATAGTTACGCTCCCGCGTCACATCGATCGCCACACCGACGGTTCCCATAACACTTCCATCTAAATCATACAGCGGGGATTTATAAGTCGTAAGCACCCTCTTCCCGGCACCGGTCTGTATGATTTCTTCCGAGACACAGGTCTGTCTGCTCTCCATCACATTGCGCTCTGATTCGATACATGCCGGGTCATCCTGCTCCACATCCCAAATATATGCGTGGCCGCGTCCCTGCACCTGTTCTTTTGACTTATTTACTGTCTCACAGAAGCTGTCATTTACCTTCTCATGGATACCGTTCTTATCTTTAAACCAGATCAAATCCGGCGTGCCGTTGATCGCACTTTCCAGATACTGGCTGGTCTGCCAGAAATCCTTCTGCATTTTACAGGATTTCTGCCAGCGCAAAAAACGAAACCGAAGCTCTGCATCCGTCATAGGAAGTGTCCACACATCCGTGACCCCTGAAAGACTGTCCGCCAGTTCCGCAAACTGCTTCTGTTCTGTCAGCAATATAAAATCCGCCTCCGGCTTTTTCCATGCAGTCAGATCCTGTACTGCTTTTATTGCGTCCATACCCTGCAAATCCGCAAAAATCACATCAGCCTTTGCCGCTAATGTCTCCTGTGGTTCTTCACTCTCTGTAAATTCATGAACAAAAGCATCCAGCGGGATCATGTTTTTAAGGGACGCAAACATCTGACCTTGACTGCCCGTAAAATAAATACTCAAATGACAATGATACATAACATATCTCTTCCTTTTTGCAGTAAGATTCATTACAGCTTATGAAAGGTAATACAGTTAGGAACATCCACCGCAATCGGCGCACCGTTCATGATCATGGTGCCGTTCTTGACATCCACATGAAAGAATGTCATGTCATTGGACTCGTGATTCAAAGATACCAGAAATTTATCATTCGGGAACATAATGGCATCCTTGGGGTACTCTCCGCTGACAGGCAGGCAGAAAATCTGTGTCAGCATACCTGTCTCCTCATCCACGCTGAAAAGCACCGCAGAATTATCTCCTGCCACAGTACTCACCAGATACTTGTGATCCTCGGAAAAGGTCAATGCACTGGTTGCATTGGAACTGCCCTGCTCATTTTTTGCCGTCTCCACTGTCTGTATTTTTTCAAACATCGGCTGCCCGTCTCTGTCTTCATAGGAGTACACATCTATATAACATTTCCACTCATGCACAATATAGATAAAACGTCCGTCTCTGGAAATCTTAATATGTCTGGGAGCAGACTCTATCGCACTCCTGATAACATCCGCCAGCGTTACCTTGCCGGTCGCCAGATCCAGCCGGTAGACGTTCACATGATCCATTCCCTGATCTGCCACCAGCAGGTATTTATTGTCATGAGTCATTCTTGCACAGTTGATATGGGGCCTGAAATTTCTGTCGGCCAAGCTCCCCAGACCCTTGTGGAAAATCTCATCGGTTATCTCTCCGATGGAACCGTCCTCCTTCAGTCTGAGCACAGTCAGCTTGCCATCATGATATCCTGCAACAAACAAATAACTGTCTGTGTAATCCGTGGATACATAACATCCTCTCATGCCGTTGATAGGTGCAAAATTCAGAATATCCAGTCCGCCGTCCTTCTTTATTTTATATGACTCCACCCCAAAGTCTGTGATAGAATACAGATATTTCTCGTTGTGTGAGATGGTCACATAAGAGGAGTTTGTGATTTCCACCTGGTCCTTTTCTATAAAGCGTCCGTTTTTCATATCCACATCATATATCTTTATACCGTGGTTATCTCCCCGTGTGTAGGTAGAGACATATGCCACATACTTTTCCTTTTCCATGGGTCATACCTCCTTTATCTCCCGGAAGTTCCATCAGACTTCCCTATTTCATAAATATAGCACAAAAAACAACTTTGTAAAAGATTTATTTTTTTGAATGGATATTCATCTCCGGATCGTATTATAAGTGAAGTCATGAATGAATATAAAAAACAGGAGGGATTTGTCATGAAAAAAGCAATCTTAGGAGTTTTTACAGCAGTAATGGTACTATCCGCCGGAACCATGAGCGTATGTGCGGCAGGCTGTGACACCAGGCACCATCACACCGATACCGTATGTGACAATGCAGACCGTATATGCTATTATGTAGATGCGGACGAAGACGGTATTTGCGACATCTGCGACGCTGCTCACGGCGTTTGTCCGAACGGTGACGGCGAATGCTTTATCGATGCAGACGGAGACAACGTCTGCGACAACTGCAATGCGTATCACAGCTGCCGCAGTACAGATAATAACCGTGGGTGTCAAAGCCGCAGTACAGAACGTACCGCAGGCGGCTCTCATCACAGACACAGATGTCACAGATAAAGACATCCTGAGTAAGGATACCACAAGTGTGCAAGAGGAAACATCATCATGCGGAGCGAACTGGAGGTAAACAGAGCCGACGAACGGTATTCCGATACCGTTCGTCGGCTTTGCATGATTCATCTGAAAAATTATGCCGATACCGAGCCTGTAAAGACCTGCTCAAAAGCTTTTTCCGCAGCCGCACGGTAGCTTTGGATGAAATAATGGAACAGCCTGCAAAAGTATCTCCGGATCACCGGGAGGTTCTGGAGGCTGTTCTTTCTCTGCCCTCAAAATACAGAGACGTTGTCTATCTGTATTACTACGAGGAATATACTGCCCCTGAGATCGGCCGTGTCTTAGGCAGGAATGTAAATACGGTCTACACGCTCCTGACTCGTTCCAGAAAAATGCTGCAGGAAAAGCTAAAGGGTGATGACTATGAATAAAAAAATTAAAGAGACCTTCGAGCAGATACGGGCAGACGAGAAACTAAAGGATAGAACCAAAGCATTCCTTGCACACAAAACGAAGGGATATACAGATACTCCGAAACGGCATCTATATCTTTATGCTGCTGTCTGCGCATGTCTGCTGTTCCTGCTGATCGGCGGGCCCCTGCTTTACTTTACCCCCACATCGGTGATCAGCATTGATATAAACCCATCTCTGGAGTTGAACGTCAACCGGTTTGACCGGATCATCTCCGTGAACGGCCTAAACGCCGATGGGCGGGAACTGGCGGCAGCCATCGATCTGAGGTTTCAGGATTACCGGAACGCATTGAAACAGCTATTGGATGATGAGAGAGTCATTGCCCTGTTGTCAATAGACGAGATTCTGACGATCACCGTCACAGGCCCCGATGAAACACAATCTGTCAGAATATTTTCGGAGATTGAAACCTATACATCCGAACACAGGAATACCTATTGACAGCCACAGGGACAGAACGGAACACCATGGCACTGACAGGTAAACTTATCCCGTGAGCACAAATCAGGCGGCATGCTGCCCTCTTTGGGAACATACCGCCTTTTCCTTTAGTTATTCAGTTATTGCAGCCACAGTCTCTTTCGTTGTCATGTCCCATATCCCTTCTGGGCATAGGGGGATAATCCTGCCAGGGCGGAGGAACCATACCGGGGCCATCGCAGGCAGCCTGCTCGCGCTCTCTCGCCTCGCGGACATCCCGCAGCGCTTCCCTCACATCTTCCTTTGCCTCCCGCACTGCCTCCCTTGCATTCGCACATTCTCTGCAGCTGTTATTGCAGCTCCTGTCAGTTCTTCCGTTACCACAGCCACCATCATTATTACAGCCACAGTTATTGCTGCGCCCGCAGCTGCCGCCACATCCTCCGCATCCGAACAGTAACAATAAGATAATCCAGTTCATATGCTCACCATATTTGTTTTATGGTATCATATGCTCCCGCTTCTCCTCCTGTGCCGGTCCACCTTTAGCTCCCGCCTGATGCGGGCGAAGGTTTTTTCCTCTCCTTCTTCAGCCAAAAGGCGCAACATCCTTTCCAGCTTTTTTGCCGTTTCCGGATGAATCAGCTTTCTGGCCCTTCCCTGCAGATAGTACTCCAGAGGAGATGCATTCGTATAGTCTTTTCCCTTGTATACCTTACTGGCGGCAATACGATCCATAACCATCTCCGCAACGTATTTATCCGGCATAGGTACCGGGACCACACATCCCAATTTTTCCGGGTCACTTGAGTAATCCGTCCAGTATTCAAAGTGATGCCTGTTTCTTCCCTTATGGTGCATCCATGCCTCGGAGTATCCCTTTTTCTCGCGTTCGGCATTATTCGGACTTCTTGTTCCCTGATAGTACTTTGCACCCACTATAAACTCTGTGGGACTGTACTTGGACAGATCATGCAGAACTCCCTGACGGTACAGCCCAACCTTAAAACAACCCCTTGCCACTAAAAGCTTATGGTATGTAATTGTCTTTAAATGTCTCCAGACCTTTCCCATTTCTGCCCCTTCTCCGCCTGCCGGTTCCCGTTTTCTGTTCCACCTGTACACTGAACAGCACTGCAATGCTCCGTGGTGCCAATGTCACGCCGCTGTCGGGATTTTCCTCCCCGGACTCCGAAATATCCTCCGTCTCCGCCGTGGCAAATGCAATACGCCAACACATGCCCTTAGGCAGCTTGGGCAGCGCCAGCTGATGGCTCTCCCAGTGCATATTCATGGCAATATAAATAAAATCATCCGTCCCATACTTATCGCTTTCCGCATACTTTCCGCAGAGCATAATGCCAATGTGCCTGCTGTGAGCCTCCATATGAGGTCTCCATGCACTTTCCCCGTGATAGGACAGGTCAGGATAGCCGCAGGAAAGATAATCCATCAGCCGAAGCGGACTTTCCGGATGAAGAATCGGATGTCTTTTTCTGAAAGCCGCTGCCTGCTTCCAGAATTCCAGTATCTCACTGTTCTGTTTTCCCCAGTCAAGCCAACAGACACTGTTGTCCTGACACCAGGGATTGTTGTTTCCCTTCTGTGTGTTTCCGAATTCATCCCCCATAAATATCAGTGGTGTTGACTGGGTCAGCAGCAACATACAGATTGCATTTTTCATCTGTCGAATGCGGAGCTGCCTGACTTTGCGGCTTCTTGCAGTTCCCTCCTCGCCGCAGTTCCAACTGCAGTTATTTGCGTTTCCGTCCCTGTTCTCCTCCCCGTTAGCCTCATTGTGCTTATAATCATAGGACACAAGGTCCGCCAGGGTAAAACCGTAATAGTTCGTCAGATAGTGAATGCGTCCCGCCTTTTCCGGAATATACCGCATATGGCGCAGAGCGCTTCCCAGCATGTTTTCGTCTCCCTTCAGGAGCCTGCGCATATCATAGAGAAAGCCATCATTATACTCCGCCAGATGCGGATACTTTGGCGCACCCATTTTATCATAGACTGCTTCCCGTCCAAATCCATAGTACATCATTTTCTTGTCTGCCAGCAAAGGGTCTGCGGCAAGCATGTCCACGGGAATATTTTCTCCCATGATATGAAAACCATCCACATGATACTCCAGTGTCCAGAAATGCAGGATTTCCGCAATTTCATTCCGGTCTACATCCTCAGGAAAATAAAACTGCATCACCAGCTCCATGTGATTTTTATGCAGCATCCTGACAAGGCTTCTGAACTCCTCAGGCGCATTGCCGGAAGCGGCATACGCCGCCTTTGGCGCATAATAATATCCTTTTTTGTATCCCCAGTAGTTAACTTTTTTATCTTTTCCCGTCTGCTTCGAAAGTTCCGGAACACAGTAAGAAGGCAGATTTCTATCCGCATCATCCTCTGCTTCTGCAAATTCATAAGCTGGCTGCAGTTCCAGCGTCGTAATCCCTATTTCCTGTAAATACGGTATTTTTTCCTCAATCCCGGCAAAGGTTCCTCTGTTTTTCACCTCTGATGAGATATGCTTTGTAAAGCCTCTGACATGCATACAGTAGCAGATTGCTTCACTGTAAGGAATCTCCGGGCACCTGTCTCCCTTCCAGTCATATGTATCAGGCAGAAAACCTGCCCTTCTTACCCCTTTTTCAATCTTTTTTCCAAATATATACTTTCCCGGAAAAATACGTCCGTGCTCATCCGGTACAATCTTCTGTCCTCTGTAAAACTGGTAGGTCACTGTCTCCGGCTTTATTCCTTCCACAGTTTTACAATAGATATTTCCCATACGGTCTTCCTCGGAAAATGGAATTCTCCGTAATTCCCCGCCTGTACGGGAATCATAAAGCAGAATGCCGCAGTCAGCCTCTTCGGATACAAAGGAAAAACGGATTCCGTCTGCCTCCGGTCTTGCTCCCAATGGGTAAGGATTTCTTTTGCCGCTCATATTAGTCATATTCCATCCTCCATTCTGCTGTGTGCCTCTTTTTATTATAATGGATGTGCCCTGAAATCACAAGCGTCGATTGACAAACATGCAAAATTAGCGTACTATTAAGCGTACTATTAAGCCATAATGCGGTGCGTTGGAGGCGGCTATGAAAAATGGAAAAAAATATTTGATTGCCATTACTATTCCGATCCTGGTGCTGATCTGTCTCATTGTCATATCCTTTCATCCGGCAGGAAGCAGCATGTTCACTGTGGCTGCAAGGCTTTTCAGCACTCAGACACCGACAGATGCCGTTTTGCCTTCCGAATCGCCTCAACCGGATCCCACACCAGCACCAACCCCCTCTCCCTCACCGGAACCTGTCTTCGAAGAATATGACATCACACTCCTTGCCGTTGGTGACAATCTGATGCATATGGGTATTGTCAGGACAGGCCGGATGGACGATGGAACCTATGACTACACCTTTCTGTTTGAAAATATTCGTGACTATCTGGATGCTGCCGATATAAAGATAATCAATCAGGAGACGATTCTGGCCGGAAATGAGCTTGGTTTTTCAGGCTTTCCGTATTTCAATTCCCCAACGGAGGTGGGCGATGCCATCGCGGATGCCGGTTTTAATGTGGTTCTCCACGCCACCAACCACGCCGCCGACCAGGGTTCGGAAGGCATCTTAAACTGTGCCTCCTATTGGGAAACATTTCATCCTGAGATTTTAATGACCGGTATTACCGGAAATACTGACAATGAAAACGGCAAAAGTGAAATCCCCCTTCTCAAAGTGGGCGATATCACTTTTGCCATACTGAACTATACCTATGGCCCCAATGCCGAGGTCCTCTCCTCCGCACTCAGGGGACACCTGAATATGCTCTGCGCATACAATGAAAAAAACGGACAGATTGATTTTACAAGTTTAAATTCGCATGTACTGGAGGATATTGAGCAGGCGGAACAGCTTGCGGACATTGTCATTGTATTTCCGCACTGGGGCACGGAATACCAGAAAAAGCCCTCCGGCTATCAGCAGAAATTTGCTCAGGAAATGACTCAGGCCGGTGCGGATCTGATCATAGGCACACATCCTCACGTTCCCCAGCCTGTGGAAAAAATCACCTCTGAGAACGGCAACACTGCCCTGTGCTACTACTCCCTGGGCAACTATGTATCCACCCAGAAACAGGCTTTGTGCATGCTGGAGGAAATGGCATGGGTCACCTTTCATGTGTCGGAGAATGACATTGCCATCGCAGAAGACCAAACAGGCGTGCTTCCCCTTGTCTGTCATTACTCAAGCGGTCCTATCCGCCTGGAAAACGTGTATCTTCTGGAGGATTACACCGAAGAGCAGGCGGCAGGTCACGGTATTCGCAACTACGGTGGCGTTAAACTGAAGCTTTCTGACCTGCAGACCTGGAGCGATGAGATCCTCGGGGACTGGGCGCTGAAAAAATCGGATATTCTGCCGGTGCGCTGACTCATTCACATTCCGTCGGATAATACTAATCGATTAAATTTTTCACACCCAGTATATTGTCATAATCAGCCCTTTGAGTCACTACCCCCTTGCGGGAATTTGCCGCATGGATAATCTGTCCGTCACCGATATACAGAGCAACATGAGTGCATCTGCCTGAGCCATAACAGATAATATCCCCCGGCTGGGCCTCGCTGTAGGAAACGCTTCTGCCGGCGCCGGAGAGCTGCCCCGCAGGCGTTCTGCTCACTGAATAGCCAAACACCGCGTAAATCAGACTGGTAAATCCGGAGCAGTCTGTGCCTGTCTCCAGAGATTGTCCTCCGTGCACATAACGGTTGCCCAAAAACTGCATGGCGTAAGCCACAATCTCCCCCCGCAGTTCCTCGTTAGTGGAATATTCCCCTGAAGGAGGCGTCACCGTGATTTCGATGCTTTCAGCCGCCTGTGTCTCGGAAACATTCTGCCGCTGTTCCAGTGCCTTTTTTGCCGCCAGTTCCGCCGCTTCCTCCTCAAGCGTCTTTGCGTAGACAAACTCCTCGTTCACTGTCACATACTCCGCCGCAACATACCCTGTTTTGCTTTGAGTATATCTCACTTTCAGCCAGTCGCCCAGGTTTTCCAGAATCTCAACCTTTTCTCCCCTGTCGATATAGCCGATCCTCTTAGTCTCCACATCAGGGTTTTCCCTGACATTCAGCCTGTTCGCCAGCACCACCGCATATCTTGTCACATAATTGTCTATCACTTCCGCCGCAGCGTCTCCGTACAAAAAGAATTCTGACTTGATATATCCTTCCACATTGCCGGAGACAACGCGAAACCACTCTCCGTCCTCTCCGTCAACCGTCTCCAGTATCTGCGCCACCGCACCGGAATATATTTTACCGACAATAGTGCTTCCCGTATCCGGCCCTGTGCGGACATTGACATAGTTCCTCACATTAGCAATCGCCAGATCCGCATACTCATTTCCGGTCTCATCTTCCGGCCGGTCAGCCTCTGTTCCAATGCTGCGACTCTCCGATTCTTCGCCGCTATCCACCGATTCAGCACTGCTGTTTTCCGTTTCGGCACTACCGGTTTCCTGCTCAGCACTGCTGCTTTCCGGTTCGGCACTACCGGTTTCCTGCGCCGAAGTCTGCATATCCGGGACCATACACAAAATACTTTCAGCCGAATATGCTGTCGGTTCCAGATCTGCCCCGATACCTCCCGCCAGAATCAGCGCGGTTTCTTCCGTCTGTTCGG
This sequence comes from Acetatifactor sp., assembly GCA_029050705.1. Classification (GTDB taxonomy): domain Bacteria; phylum Bacillota; class Clostridia; order Lachnospirales; family Lachnospiraceae; genus Acetatifactor. The sequence goes on along the minus strand of JAIDME010000011.1, from coordinate 698 downwards.
TTTCTCCCTCTGTCTCGACTATGTCTTTTCCGTCAACTATATCTTCCGTCCCGACTATATCCTTTGTGGTATCCATACCCTCCTGAACCGTCGCCGCCTCCGCGTAGAGGCCGGCCGCCAGCAATCCGGTAAGGAACACACTTATCAATTTGTACTTCATTGCAATCTCCGTTAGCAGGTTTACTTGAATCCTTCATGTGCTGATGATTTATCTTTGTCTATTTTATTACAGGAGGCTTCGAGATTCAAGGGGCAATTATTCAGCAAAAATCGTTGCGTACCTGGGATTGTTTCTTATTGCATCCGCACAGTCCGCAGGGAGATCCTGCATATGGTCCTCAACTAATTTACGGTCCAACGCAAAAATTTCTGATATACAGTTCCCTGCTTTGGCTTTACTGACTAACGGTGCCGTGAACTGTGGCATTTGGGGCATTTTCATTACCTGGTTGAATTCTATAAAATGATTCAATGCAATCTCCAGATATTTCAAAGCTCCTTCGAAATCATCCAGATGAATGGCTGCGGAAGAACATCTCAGATAAAGCATACACATGTCGTTGTGATGCATTCCGAAGTTTCCATCGTCAATTATACTTTCATATAACCGTGCGGCGGCGAGGGATGTATCAAGCGCTGTCTGTGAATGTGCCAGTGAATGTCCATTTTAAAGTTCACCGGTGTGTTTAAAGTATAGC
>JAIDME010000109.1 GCA_029050705.1 Acetatifactor sp. | reverse complement strand
GTCATAGATTTCATCCAGCTTGTCCGCGTTTGCCTCAAAATAGGCGTTGTATTCCTTCCATGCCGCCGCCCTGACAGTTCTGTCCTGGTGCACCAGATAGGGACGGAGCAGAGACAGGTTCAGCTCCTTACCATCAAAGTTGATCTTCGCGCTGGCGATGAGCTTATCATACTCCATTGTCAGCCCGTTTTCCTCCTGCATCAGGGGAATCAGCTTCTCATCCATGGACTTCTGGGCAATCTCCATGTTTTTGAATGCCACAGGTCCTATCTTATTCTCCAGATACTCCCTGTAAGGAGACTCATAGAGCTTTTTCTGGTAAGCCAGCACCAGATTGCTGTATACCGGCAGCTTCTCGTCGTAGTACTCATGCTCCTTCTCATAAAATTCATCGGTGGTATCAATGTCAAAGCGGATGTGGGAGATGGTATACAGCGTGCTCACTCTGTCATTCAGCTCATAAAATTTCTGATGTACGGCAAACTGCTCCTCTCCGCTCTTTGCGGCGTCGAACTCCTCCATGAGAGCCTTCAGCTCCTTCTCCACCTGCTCAAAGTCCACTCTCTCGTACGGCATATCCTTGAATTTCATATTTTTCCTCCATTCTGAAACCTTCTGTTTTTCTTCCGGCATACGGCAGATCACTCCGCAGCCACGTTCTATATTTTACACGATTCCTTTCAAACTGTAAATAAATAAGTAGTAAACCTTGCAAACCTTTTCTCTCTGTGCTAAAGTTTTAATTATAATAATTTTCTCATGAACAGGAGGCAAACATGTTAGAAGAGCTAAAGAAAAAAGGGTTTAAAAAGTCGCTGCCGCTGTCGATTATCCTGATAATCGTCGGTCTGGTTCTGGCAATTTACAATGCAAGCAGCGCATTTTGTGCATTGGCCGGGTATGCAACATTCGAGGACTTGAAGCCGAATCAGGTCGGCGGCAAGCTGGTTGAGGCGGATATAAATGTCGTGTATGAGTGTTATCTGGAGCAGGGTACCAAGAATACATCCACAAACCGCACCACTATCAACTATTATTGGTATATCATCTCCACAGGCGACATCTATGCAACAGATTTCGACGAAGACAATTACCGCTATATGGCCATCAAGGTTCCCAGAAGTCTCGGCAAACAGATGGATGCCATCATGGATTACTGGTACAGCTACGGTATGCCGGCTTCCGACTCGCTTAAGGTTACAGGAAAGGTAAAAAGATTCTGGCCCGATAAGTATTATGACTATTTCCATGACCTCTTTGTAGATGATTATGAATGGAGCGAGCAGGACTTTAAGGATAATGTAATCCCCTACTACATAGACGTAAACCTGAGCATGGATACGGTTAGATATGGCTATTTGTTCCTCTTCGTGGGAGGCGTTGCGCTGATTCTGTGGGGTATCATCCGTATCATTCAGGGTGCCAACGGCAGTTTCCTGAAACGGTTCATCGGTGATTACCAGACTGCCGGATATACCGATTCCGCCATTGAGTCCGACATCGCTTCGGCAACCTGCTACACCAAACACAACGACATAAGGATTGGCAAGCTTTGTACCTACTACGGAATGAACAGCGCAATACCCAGAGCAATTCCCAACAATAAGATGATGTGGGCATACCAGAACACCACCACCCACCGCACCAACGGCGTCAAGACCGGCACCACCTACAGCGTCATGGTTTATGTAGATGGCTTTAAGAACTCATTTAATATCGGCGTTCCCGATGAGTCAACCGCTCAGGACATTTTGAAGAAGATGAACGAGATTTTCCCCTGGGTTGTTGTCGGCTATTCTGATGACCTGAGAAAAATGTTCAACAAGGACCGCGCACAGTTCCTGCAGCTGCGTTACAATGCCGTAGAGCATGTGGCTGTTGAACCCGGCTTTGAAACTCCTAACGCCTAAAGCGCACAGATAAAGATTGCCCTGGAAATATTCCGGCAGCACCCTCTGTCTCTCAGGACAGCCGTGCTGCCGGATACATTGTGTGGTCGTCAGAAAGGAGAACACATATGGAAGATCACCATTCCGTACATGCACCCATCCCCGGTCTGGGCCTTAGAAGCATCAAGACCGGTCTCGCCGTGATGGTCACGGCCCTTCTCTATGCCATTCCCTTTTTCGGCGGCAACCCCACCTTCGCCTGTATCGGCGCCATCTTCGGCATGGGAGCCGATATGGAAGAATCCCGCCGCAGCGGCGGCAACCGCTTTTTCGGCACCATAATCGGCGGCTTTATCGGTATGTTCCTGTACTGGCTGGAACACCTTATCTTCCCGGATGGCAGCTATTGGCTGCGGCTGCCCCTGACCTTTCTGGGCATTATTGTGATGATTTCCCTGTGTGTGCTCTTCCACTGGCCGGGCGGGGTTCAGCCGGGCGGCGTCGTGCTGTGCATCATTCTCTTCAGCACCCCTGCCCATCATATTGAATATGCTCTGCACCGTATGGTTGACACCGGCATCGGGGTAGCCATAGCGCTTCTGCTGAATTACCTTCTCCCCAGGAGTCTCATAGAGCGCTTGTTCCACCTGAAGCCTGCGGCTCAGAGAAAGGGAACGCCCCTGCTTGTCAACGGACTGAGGTACAGTATTATCAAGCTTCTGGGCCATGGCAAAGGCGGCTATTCCTATCTCGTAGAGCGGCACCATCAACAGGTTGTCCTGAAGCAGATTCACCATGAACCCTGTGACTATTATACCTTTGGAAATAAAATCGCGGCAGAACAGCAGGATTATGAAAAGCTGCTTGCCGCCGGCATCAGAATGCCGAAAATGCTTGATATTGATACGGACACGGAACGAGTTGTAAAGGAATACGTCGATGGTGATACCATTTTTGATCTGGTAAAAAACAATGTGTCCGTTGCACCCTATCTGGAACAGGTTCGGGAAATGGCGGCCCAGGCAAAGGCCGCAGGATTGAACATCGATTATTTCCCGACCAACTTTATTGTACAGAACGGGCTGCTGTATTATATCGATTATGAATGCAACGACTATATGGATCAATGGAGCTTCGAAAACTGGGGAATCAAATATTGGTCAAGGACGCCTGAGTTTGAGGAATATCTCCGCACACACAAACAATGATGATCATCCCTGTTTCCTGTACTGTACCGGCGTCATTCCGTAGGTCTTCTTGAAGAGCCGGTTAAAATGCTCCACATTTTCATATCCCACCTCTGCTGCAACCGTCTCCACCGTGTGGCCTGTCTCCCGCAGCATGGTGCGTGCTTTCTTCATGCGCTCTTTCTTCACCACGTCCTGGAAGGTCATCCCCGCCTTTTCCTTAATATATTTGGAGAGATACGGCTTGGAGAGATGAAATTCCTCAGACAGAGTCTCCAGCGTTACGTTTTTGTAATCGTTCTGGATATAGCTGATGATCTCAACAATGCGCTCCTCTCTGCCGGAAGTGATATGCTGTTCAGCCGCCAGCTTGTTGGCCGCAGAAGCCAAAGCAGCAATGGATGCCTTGATAATGTCTTCATCCACTCCGACTCCCCAGTAAAGCTGTCCGTCGCACATTATGCCCACATAAGCCGCGGCTTTGGAGCTTGAGCCCTTGGAAATGGCATGCTCCTCATACACCGAGAGCTGGTAGCTCATGCCGAAAAAGGTCTTGATGGCATTGCTTACCGCGTCCAGCCGTCCGTTTCCGGAAGCTCTGATGACCCGTTTGACTTCGCCCTGCTCTATCGTCACCTCCGCACGGATACCATCTTCCTGCTTAAAGTGGCACTCGGGAATCCGGAACACACTCCGGGGAGCGATATAGTTCTCTTCAAAAATCGCAAAAATCTCAGCAGGCAAAAGCTCCTGATGCCGTCTGTCGGAAACGCCCTTAACCAGATAGCCTACTTCTTCCTTCATAGCCGCAGGCAGCGAGTATCCGAACTGCTGCTTCAGCACAAAGGCAACGCCGCCCTTGCCGGAAACGCTGTTGATGCGGATGACATCCGATTCGTACTCCCGTCCCACATCTGCCGGATCGATAGGCAGATAGGGCACATCCCAGCGCTTTCCGCTCTTCCCTTCCTTCAGCCATGTCATACCCTTGCTGATGGCGTCCTGATGAGAACCGGAGAAGGCTGTAAACACAAGATCTCCCGCGTAAGGCGTCCTCTCATGGACCCTCATACCCGTAAAGCGCTCATATTCCTCTCTTATCTTCATGATATGGCTGAAATCCAGCCCGCTGTCCACACCGTGGCACATCATATTCAGCGCCACCGTCACAAGGTCAACATTTCCCGTGCGCTCCCCGTTTCCGAACAGAGTTCCCTCTACCCGGTCAGCCCCGGCCAGAATGCCGAACTCCGCGTCACTGACGCCGCAGCCTCTGTCATTGTGGGGATGGACGCTCAGTACCACGTTTTTCCTGTATTTCAGGTGTTTGTGCATATACTCTATCTGGCAGGCAAAGACATGAGGCATAGCCACCTGTACCGTGGTGGGCAGATTGATGATGGCCTTGTGCTCTGCATCCGGCTTCCATACGTCCAGAACCGCATTGCAGACCTCCAGAGCATAATCCACCTCTGTCTGTGAAAAACTCTCCGGACTGTATTCAAAGGTAAAATTGCCTTCTGTTTCCTCCGCCAGCTTCTTCAAAAGCGCCGCGCCGTCCACCGCCAGTTTCTTAATTGCTTCCTTATCCCTTTTGAACACCTGCTCCCTCTGTTCCACCGACGTGGAATTATACAGATGCACAACGGCATGGGGCGCACCCTTCACCGCCTCAAAGGTCTTGCGGATGATATGCTCCCTGGCCTGGGTCAGCACCTGGATGGTCACATCATCGGGAATCATGTCCCGTTCGATCAAAGCACGGATAAAATTATATTCCGTATCGGAGGAAGCGGGAAAGCCAACCTCTATCTCCTTAAATCCGATCTCTACCAGCAGCTTGAAAAATTCCAGCTTATCCTCCAGACTCATGGGGTCGATAAGCGCCTGGTTGCCGTCCCGCAGGTCCACGCTGCACCAGACGGGTGCTTTGTCAATGCTGTCCTTTCTTACCCAGTCGTAGGTGACCTCCGGGGGCATGTGGTATGATTTTCTGTACTTTTCTTTTACTTTAACTTTACTCATAATTTTATCCTGTCCCTTTGCTCATTTTTAATCTTGATTTTACTAATATTATCATGTTTTCGAGCAAAAACAATGATTTTAATTACTTTATATATTGATGTATTTTAATATTTTCTCTTGCTGTATTTTGCTGTTTCCGCTGTACTTTACTGCATTTTTCCTCTGATGCTTCTGTTAATATTCCTCAGCAATATCCATTTCCTCCTGCTCGGCCTCGATGGATACTGTTGAATAAGGCGTGCGGTGCAGATATATCAGCCAGTAGCCCGCTCCCACGATTACGGCCCCGCCCACAATGTTGCCCAGGGTCACCGGCAGCAGGTTCTTAAGCAGGAAGCTCACCATATTCAGGCCCCCCGCATCAATGCCGTATTCTGCGGAAGTCAGAATACCGGCAATACAGAAGTAAATGTCTGCAATACTGTGCTCAAAACCACAGAGCACAAACAACATCACCGGCCAAAAGCTCATCAGAAGCTTGCCGGACACCTTTTTAGCCGCAAAGGCTGCCCAGACCGCGATACAGACCAGAATATTACAGAGTATGCCCCGAATGAAAGCCTCCGGAAAGCTCTGGGTCACGCGGCTTAAGCCTGACGCCACTATCTTTTCCGCCAGCCTGCCGCCGTACAGATCCGGGGTGTGCCCGTACACCACCAGCACCGCCACAAAGGCCGCTCCCACAAAATTGCCCAGAAAAACGAAAACCCAGTTTTTCAGCATACTCCGCAGCCTGATCTTCTTCTCCAGGACACTGATGATGATCAGATTATTTCCGGTGAAAAGCTCACTGCCTGCCACCAGTACCATAGCCATTCCCGCCGGAAAAACTGCGGCGCTTAAGAGTCTGGCAACAGAGGCGTTCTCCACCGTCGCCGATATAGTAGTTGATGCGATTCCCGCAAAACCGATAAACATCCCGGCAAAGGCGCCCAGAATCAGCATTTTCCAGATGGACAGCCTTACCTTATGTATCCCGATCTCCACAAAATTTCTTGCAATTTCTATAGGTGAGTGCATATGTTTCCTCCTGCTGTATTTGCTGTATTGTTACATAACAGTACGACCGTTACTATAATATTATAAAGTAACACCGGGAATTTGTATACCGTTTTCTTTGGCCTCTTTTCCTCTTGCATTTCTCCAAAAACAAGAGTATCATGAAAACGATTAAAAAATCTTATCGAAAAAGGGGGTTTTTCCATGAAGGTTCAAAACAAATGGATAAGGGCTGCAATTCCCGCGCTGCTGCTCCACTGCAGTATCGGTACGGTCTATTGCTGGTCCATCTTCAGCGAAGAGATAGGCAATTATATAGGTTTCTCCAAGGGCGCTACCGAGTGGGCTTTCAGCTTTGCCATCTTCTTCCTGGGCATGTCCGCAGCTTTTCTTGGTAACATAGTAGAAAAAGACATACACCGCTCGTCCCTGATTGCGGCTATCTGCTTTGCCGCAGGTATGGCGGGCAGCGGCTTCTTTATCTGGTACGGCGGCAAACAGTATGCCGCTACAGGTCACGGCAGCGTGCTTGCACTGATCGGCATCTATGTCTGCTACGGCTTTATCATGGGTATCGGTCTGGGAACAGGTTATCTATCCCCCGTAAAGACGCTGATGCTCTGGTTTCAGGACCGCAAGGGTCTGGCCACCGGCCTTGCAGTTGCAGGCTTCGGTGCGGCAAAGGCTATTGCAAGCCCTATCATGCAGGCGCTTCTGGAGTCTTTGGGTGAGAACGGTATCTGGCAGATGTTCCTCATCTTAGCAGTGGTATATTTTGTCATGATGTTCGTGGGACATCTGCTCCTGGCAAAGCCTGCCGGGTGGCATGAGCCCGCAAAACAGGAAAAGGGCCAGAAGGCCATCGATGTCATCAAGACCAAACCCGTTGTATTCGTAGGCATCTGGCTTATGTTCTATCTCAACATCACCTGTGGTCTTGCTCTGATCTCACAGGAAAAAATGATCATCAAGTGTATCGGTCTCGGCGCAATGGCCGGTGTACTGTCTTCCGTGACAGCAGTCTTCAATGCGGGCGGACGTCTGGGCTTTTCCGCATGGGCTGACACCATGAAGGACAGAAATACCATTTACAAGATGATATTTATTCTTTCCATTGCAGCTACCGCTCTTGTCATTGTCACACAGGCGATCACCAAACAGGGCAGCAGTATTATAAGCGGTGCCTCCGGCAGCATGTTCCTCACCGTACTGGTTTTGATTCTGCTCTTCGTGGTAAATGCAGGTTACGGCGGCGGCTTCAGCAATGTTCCCACCCTGCTGTCGGACCACTATGGCATGGGAAATATCAGCGCCATCCACGGTATTACCCTTTCCGCATGGGCTATTGCAGGCCTGACAGGCAACCAGGTAGCAACCCTGATCGTAAACAAGGTAGGAAACTGGAGCAGTATCGTTGTTGACGGACATGAATACAGCATTAACCCCACCGGTTATCAGTCCGTGCTGTACCTGACTGTTGTACTGTATATTGTCTCTCTGCTGATCAGTTTCTTTATGGTTTCCAGCCATAAGAAAAAACAGGCTTAAATATAAAAAAACTCCTCTTCCGGCATCTGTGACAGCTGTGCTGAAAGGGGAGTTTTCTTTTACATTTTTTCGCCTATAAAATAAAAACCATTGGATTTATGTCCGTTCATTGTAGTAAATGTCAAATGTTCGTATTCCCGTTCCGAAAAATCCTTCAAAAGCTGCTTTATCCATGTTTTATCATGGTGTCTGCATACTGCACCCTCAGGCAATTCAAACACACCATATATGCCGTAGATTTCTTTAAATTCCTCATAGCGTGAAAGATTACGGTCATCTGTATTCAGCAAAAAATCATTTACATACAAAATTCCCCTGGGCTTCAACACCCTTTTGATTTCCGACAATAACTGTTCCTGCTCTTCATTCGTCCGTATACAGGTTAAAACAGCAAAGAGGATCACTGCGTCAACACTTGCATCCGGCAAAGCTATTTCTGTATCTTCCTTTACCCTAAGATCAAGATACGGAAACTGCTGTTTCCCCCTTTCTATCATGCCGTTTGAAAAATCAATACCGATCAAATTGTGATAGCCATTATGATACAATTCATCAAGCGTCCTCCCATATCCGCAGCCGACATCAAGGATACAGCTGTCTCTTTTTACATATTTTGCGAATTCCTTTGCCTGAAAAGGCGTGGTAAATTCCTTTTTTTCTGATACGCTGTTCCAGTATTCCTTTTGTTTCATCCTCTATTGACCTCCTTTTCTTGCATTATACAAAAATCTGTGTTAGCCTGTTATGAGAAATCTCACACTGTTTGAAGGGGCCGCCATAATGATAGTGATAAGCGAACGAGATGCATTAGATGATTATTATACTCATTTTCCTCTGTCAAACTATTTCAGTTTTGATATACGTCCTTATACATCAATCGTAAAATTTAACAGTGCGGAAAGTATTCTGTGTGAAGGTGAAAATCCCTGTTTTCTGTATTATTTGATAGATGGCCGGGCAAAGTTATTCCTTTCTCAGGAAAACGGACACATTTCTCTTATCAATTTCCTTAATGCCCCATGTCTTATCGGAGAAATGGAATTGCTTGGCGCGCAGGAAGCGGCGAATGGTGTTACCGCTATCACTCCTTGTACATGTTACGCGATAGATATAATTAAATGCAAAGCCCAAATGCTGAACGATACAAAATTTTTGCGTTACCTTTGCCTGTTCCTGAGCCAAAAGGCAATAGGAAACACATATAATTACTCAAAAAATCAATCTTATCCTTTAGAGGTACGTTTGGCAGATTTTATCCTGTTGACTTCCTGTAATAAGCTGTACAGGGAAAAGCATACAGAAGTATCTGAATTTTTAGGCGTATCTTATCGTCATTTGCTCTATGTACTTGCTGATTTCGTAAAATGCGGTATCCTGGAAAAAACAGAGCAGGGGTATTATATTCAGGACTTAAAAGCCCTCCGCAAAATAGCAGAGGGCAGTCTATAGATCACTCTGTCCATCGGACGGTAGAAAAACCGTCGACCCAGCCCGGACGATCCATTTTTGATTTATCTATTTCAAAGCAGCTTTTCGGAAAATCCCGGAAACCTTCCCGATCCTTTAGCTGTTCAATTATTTCTTTTGCTTTTTCTTCGGACGAAAAAACACCAATGAGTTTTTCTTCCTCATGCGTACCATAATCGTCTGTCAGGTCATGTGTATGCCAAAGCAGAAAAATATCCATATCAATCACCCCGTAGTCGTCAGCATGGCTCTGCCGCCTGCTTTTCCAAAAGCTTCATTTAATTAATATATAAACCTAAACAGTGTGGCACCATGGGTGACACCATTAACCAGATTCAGACAATATGAAGGCATATCGCTGTCCCCGTCATAGATAAAAAAACGCTCCGTGTCCGACCCTGTCCCATACATCCATATGCGCATCAGTCTCTCGCCGTCATATTCGCAGACAAAATCACTCTCATACTCATAAGCATCCGGCAGCTTCTCCGGCGGCAGATTGCCCAAATGTATTTCGTCCATACTATCCCCTTCGTATAAGGCATATACCCCGTAAGGATCAGTTTCTTTGCAGTCTATCTCTATGCATCCCTTAAACATAAATCCGTCCATATCTGTAAGCGTTTCTCCCGAATAATCCAGATACCCGCAGCCCAGCTCCCTCTCCGGGTCGAAATACAAGGTAAGGACAACATCGGAATGGGACCAGATTATGGTATCAGAAGATTCATTATGCCACCGGTATTCATGAAATTTATCCTGCCGTGACAATCCCACCTGGCTTAAGAATGCATCCACACCATCCCTGGGAACATTCACTCTGTTGTGATAGTCCTGCTCCGCCAAAGGTACAAATTTCAGAAAATAATAATCCAGCTCCAAATAGGCTGCGGGAATCATAGAATCACCCTCATAGATCATGTAACAGGTATCAAAAAATTCTCGCCTTCCGTACTCCACATAGAGCAGCCGCTCAAGCTCGTCATAGACATAATGCGGATTCCAATCCACACTCTCGTGCCCAAAAACCTCTTCATTGAACTGATACTCTTTTTCCTGTAAAGCGTCATTCTCTCTGTAGGAAAAAGAGACGGTAAAAAGCTCCTCCTGTTTACTCTCTTCTCCTTCTGTTTTCACACAGCCTCTCAGATGATATGCACATAGCCTGTTCTCCGAATCATAGGTATAGGTTTCCTCAAGCCCTGTGGTCTTCTCATATATGAAATAAGGAATTCGGTCTATCCGAAGGTCTTCACTATATCTAATCTGTGTTGAGTAAGGATTGGGAAAATTCCAATAGTGATTCCACTGATAACTCTCATAGCCACTGATTTCAAACCCCAGCAGATCCGTGCCGTCCTCCGTCTCCTCATATTCCAGTCCGCAGCCCCGGCCCGTCTCCCGGTCATAATACAGCTTCAGCTTTGGCGCCCCCTTCAGGTCATAGAAACAGACCGGGCTTACATCCTCCATTCCCAGGCCTTTCAAATACTCCTCCACATCCTCTTCAGCCAGCAGATCATACATGGAGCCTGCATATGGATTCTGCCGATCTTCGAAAATATCCACAGTCTCTGTTCCGAAAGTTTCCGCTGTCCCCGGTCCCGGCTGCCCAGATTGCGCCCCGCCGCAGCTCACATGACATAATGCAAGCAGTATGCTGCACCCGCAAACAATTTGTTTTTTCATACCGATATTTGCCACTCTGCTGTCACCTTTTCGTATACACATCCTCCGCAATTGCCACTTTTATAATGGGGTAGCTGTCTGTCATGGACAACTACCCACTATATAGGATATGTTATTCAGTTAAAAACGTTCCCACAATACCATTCAATCCATATCTTGATACAATGTCCGTCAGCCCGTTTTTAATCTCCTCACGACTAAAATCATTTGCTTCAAGAAAATCATCATCCTTGTCATTAAGATAAGCATAAAATAATAATGCAATCTCTAATTTGGCCATCTCTCCCGTTTCTGTCAGGTCATAAACCATATCCTCAGCTTCATTGATTTTCCCCGCATCTACCAGATCATATAGATTGTCCAAAGTTTCTTTTTCTTCGGATTCCATTAGTAATTCGTCTGTGGGAGAAGCTGTATCAATACCAAATAGTAACTTCAATATTGCTCTTACTATTTCATTTATAAGCCGCATAATATAGTCCTGTTCAAACAAATATATTCTCCTTTCCGTAGATAATCATTTACAGAAAGGTTTCAATTGTTCATGCGGACTTTAAAAGTTACAATCGTATTTTCAGGCGGCAGACTCTTAGTATACAATAGGAAAATCAAGCACAGGATGATAATTACAATATACAGCCCGGCGTTAAATATATTAATTCCTTTGATGCGACTTTCTTTTGCAAAGACCTGTTTTTCTATTTCTTCTATTAACGCCTTGTGTTCTTCCGTAACAACTGATTGCTTTAGTTCTCCAAACAAACCATGTATGTTCACTATCCCACATGGCATGATGGTAGTTGAAACAGATATTGTAAATAGTACAATAAATAATCTGAGCATAAAGTTCTTTTTATCCATGTGTCACTCCTCAGGAATCTGCCCGATCTGCCGCAGATTACCGCCACTGATGTCTATTATTCTCATGCCTTTGACAGTCAAATTGAAAATTATTTCCTTTTCGGTGCCGTCCAAATTGATCCGGTTCAGCCGTCTACCAATGACATCATTCTCCTTCTTGACAATATTTTCCCCGTCCTCCACGGACTTATAGGCAGCTATGTAATATATCTTGTCCTTATAAACTTTCATCACTCACTATTCCGAACAAAATACGAAAGCCGGGGGAAAAATACCACCACCCGTCTTTCTCCTCGTCGGGCGGCACCTCCTGCACGCCCACATAATCCATGATGTCGTCCTCATTGCTTTTATCTTCAGCCTCTTTATCAGATAATCTCAATTCTCTCAAAATACCGAATCAGTATATCCGCACAATTTTCCGCACCCAGGGCGGAGGTGTCCAGAATCATGTGGTAGTTGCTCACATCGCCCCAGACCTTGCCTGTGTTGCTGTGATAATATTCCGATCGCGCCCTGTCATTCTTTTCTATCAACTCTTTTGCCTCGTCATGAGACAGAGACTCCTTCTTCATGATCCGCTGAATCCTGTCCTCTTTATCGGCACAGACATAGATGTTGAATGCGTTGGGCTGGTCTTTAAGAATCTCGGAGGCACAGCGCCCTAAGATAATACATGCGCTCCTGGCCAGCTCCCTGATGACCTCCGCCTCGTCTGAATAATTACTGTCATGAAGCTCATTTTCGATATAAGCTCTGTCATAGACCGGAATACCCAGCTTTCCGGAAAGCTCCTCCGCAATCATGCTTGCACCGGTGCCAAACCGGCGGCTCATGGTAATCACAAGATTCATAACGTTTCCTCCTTCGGACATTTACTGACTTGAATAGCAAGTTAACAGCGCAGGAAAATCAAATGCCACTTCGCTTGTTATATTATACCATGACCACCAGACAAAAACCACATTTGTTCTGTTTTTCTACAGATACCTCATTACAAATATACCTTTTTTCAAGTTGCGGAAAGTTGTGTCTTCAGTAGCAATAGGCAGGGTATCGCATGACATGTGATGCCCGGAAAAGGCTTCAAACTAAGCTGTTCCCGGCGTGGTCCATATTACTGCAACAATTCCAGAAGTTCTTCCCTGCTGAAGCTTCCGCTGCCCACCTCCTCGGCGTTCAGCAGCTGGTCGGCAAGCTCCCTCTTTTTTTCCTGCAGCCGCATGATCTTTTCCTCTATGGTGTCCTTTGCAATCAGCTTGTACACGCTGACCACATTTTCCTGCCCGATGCGGTGGGTGCGGTCTGTGGCCTGGTTCTGCACTGCAAGGTTCCACCAGGGGTCGTAATGAATTACAATGTCCGCCGCCGTCAGGTTCAGTCCTGTCCCCCCGGCCCTCAAGGAAATGCAGAAAACGCTGGTATCATCCGACTGGAAGCTCTCCACCAGATTTCTGCGCTCCTCCTTGCCGGTGGCCCCTGTCAATACATAGTGGGAAATATTTTCCTTTCGAAATTCCCGGCAGATCAGCTCCAGCATGGTGGTAAACTGAGAAAATAAAAGAATCTTATGTCCGCTGCTGATGGCATTCCGCACAATGTCCATGCACATCTGAGTCTTTGCAGAGCCGCCTGTGTAATCTTCGTACAGCAACTCCGGGTCGCAGCAGAGCTGACGCAGTTTTGTAAGCTCAGCCAGGATCTGAATTTTTCCTTTTTTAAACTCTTCTTCCGTTTTTTGATCCAGCAACAGGCGCAGTCTCGCCACATGGGCGCTGTAGAGCTCCTGCTGCTCTCCCTCCAGGCGGGCGTACATGTTCTCTTCCAGCTTGTCCGGCAGATCTGTCAGCACATCCTTTTTCAGCCTTCGGAGCACAAAAGGACGAATCATTTTCTGGAGACGTTTCCGTGCCGTCTCGTCCTGATCCTGAACAATGGGCGTCTCATAGCTGTCCCGAAAGTGAGTGTAAGAGTACAGATATCCCGGCATCAGATAATCAAAAATACTCCACAGCTCACTGAGCCGGTTTTCAATAGGCGTGCCGGTGAGTGCCAGTTTAAATCCGGCCTTAATTTCCTTTACGGCTCTGGCCGCCTGGGTATTGTAATTTTTGATATACTGAGCCTCGTCGATAATCTGTACAGTAAATTTGAGAGACCGGTAAAGCTCCAGATCTCGCTTCAGCAGATCATAGGAGGTGACCAGAACATCTCCTGCACCACAGCTTTCCAGCAGACTCTGCCGCTCCTGCACATTCCCCACCACCATTTTCACCGGCAGTTCGGGAGCAAAGCGGTTGATCTCACTGTTCCAGTTATACACCAGGGAAGCCGGACATACCACCAGAGCCAGGGGACACCTGCGCCCGTCTTCTCCGTTCTTCCCACACTTCTTGTCCCTCCTGTCTTTTCCACTCTCCATGACCTCTCTGCTTTCCATAACCGCCGACAGCAGAAGGGCAATGACCTGCAGCGTCTTTCCCAGACCCATGTCATCTGCAAGAATTCCGCCAAAACCATTATGCTTCAGGGTTCTGAGCCACAAAAATCCCTTTTTCTGGTATTCCCGAAGTATGTCTGCAAGGGATGCAGGCAGTTCAAAGTCATTGTCCTCCACTGTCTTCATGTTGCGGATCAGATACGTAAAATCCCTTATTCTATCCATTCCCACCGAA
>JAIDME010000108.1 GCA_029050705.1 Acetatifactor sp. | reverse complement strand
GGCAATCTTCCATCTCATTTTTGTATTCATAGATCCAGCCCCTCAATCCAGGCCTGAACATCCGCTTCGGAAGCTCCGCCGCCAAATCTCCTGCCTTCCAGCCACAATGCGCCGTCTGTCAGTTCCTCCAGGTTCCTTCCGCTGGAACCCAGCCCGCTGCTGGATGAGGTGCAGAATGGGATCACCGTTTTGCCTTCAAAAGAATAGCTTTCCATAAATGTGCTCACAATCCTCGGTGCCTCACCCCACCAGATCGGATAACCTATGAACACGATATCATACTGCTCCATATCCTCCACTGCGCCATCGATTTCAGGCCGGGATGAGCTGTCATTCATTTCAATGGTACTGCGGCTCTTGTCATCATGCCAGTTCAGGTCTGCATCCGTATAAGGTTCCAGAGGAATGATCTCATACATATCAGCCCCCATATTTTCTGCTATGATCTCAGCAACCCCTTTGGTTGTCCCTGTTGCTGAAAAATACGCTACTAAGACTTTGTTTCCTTCTTCCTCCGGAACATCCTGACTGTCGGCGGCTTCTGTACCGTCTGTACCTGTCACAGCAGCGTCCTCTGATGATTCAAAAGTGCCGTTTGTTTCCGGCTGGACAGATGCCGATTCTTCTGCAGATGCAGGACTTTGCTCCCTGTCCAAAGTATCCGATAAAGAGTTCCCATTTTGTCCGGCATTTCCGCCGCATGCTGTCAGGGATATCACCATAGCTGCCATAAGCAGCGCCATCACTATCTTTTTCATAACTGATTTCCTCCTGAATTTCACATTATTTTAAATTTTCTGGTTTCCGGTAGACCATACATGCTTTTCCCTTGCACTCTCAGGCTTGTTCTGTGCCATGACTCCTGCCAGTGCATGAGGCACATACGGCTCCTCAAGATAACGGATCTCGTCCTCTGTCAGCTCCAGCTCCACCGCTTTTGCTGCTCCCTCGATATGATGGAATTTCGTTGCACCCACCACAGGTGAGGTCACTTTTGTGAGTAGCCATGCAAGGGAAACCTCTGTCATGGTGACTTCCCTCTTTTCCGCAATCTCCTGTACACGGCGGATGATAACCTCATCCTGCTCCTTTGTAGCATCATATTTAAATCTTGCATAACTGTCCTGCTGAAGCCTCTTGCTGTCCTCCCCCGGTTTCCGGGAAAGTCTGCCGCTTGCCAGCGCGCTGTATGGCGTGAGGGCGATATTCTCCTCATAGCAGAAAGGCGCCATCTCCCGTTCCTCTTCCCGGAAGATCAGGTTATAATGCCCCTGGATGGATACGAATTGCGGGAACCCCTCTTTCTCTGCAATGGCATTTGCTTTGGCAAGCTGCCATGCATAACAGTTTGAAATACCGATATAACGCGCTTTCCCTGCCTTTACCACGTTGGACAGTCCCTCCAGGATATCATAGATCGGTGTCTGATAGTCCCACATATGGTAGATATAAAGGTCAACATAATCCATGCCTAAATTCTGAAGACTTTTGTTAATCATTTTTTCAATATGCTGCTGTCCGGACATGCCCGCCTCTATTTCCTCCTGTGTCCTGGGCAGAAACTTTGTGGCAACCACCATCTCATCACGTTTTGCAAAATCTTTCAGCGCCCGCCCCACATACTGCTCGCTGGTACCGCTCTGATAGGCAATAGCCGTATCGTAAAAATTTACGCCAAGCTCAATGCCCCTCTTAATAATTTCCCGTGAATGCTCCTCATCCAAAGTCCACGAATGCTGCCCTTCCCCCGCAGCGCCGAAACCCATGCATCCCATACAGATACGGGACACGGTCAGATCTGATTTTCCTAATTTTGCATATTTCATGTCCTGCTCCTTTCCTATATTGATTTCCCAAGCTGATTCTCATCTTTCCTCTCATTCCGCCGCATAAGCGGCACAAATCTTTCATGGAAAGAATGCCCGCATTTTGGGCATTCTTCCGCGTGAGAAAAGTCTGCTGTGCAGACTTAGAATTTCTCCGCGAAACAGCCTATGCTGTGAGCGAAAATTGCCAAAGGCGGTTAGAAATTCTTCTCACGCTACTCCCAGCAGTTTTTTCACACAAGTGTATGTCATTTCATAAACAGAAAAGTATACAAACCCTGCATCTGCCTGTTCCATCGCCTCTCGCTGCTTGTCTGTCACTACCGCATATGGATAGACGCCATACATGAACGGGAAAAAGCTATAGAGGAAATCCTGTCTTTCACCCTCTGTCATTTCAGGGCAGAATTTTTTCAGCAGCCAGTTCACTGCCTTGATAGATGCCCCATATGCCCGCTTGAATTCCACCAGACGTTCCATCCTGCTATTTGCTTCCATGTCATAATGGTTCATACTCATAATTTTGAGTAACAGCACTCTTTTATCTACTGATTCTGCCAGGACTTTTGCAAGTTCCTCCCTGTTCATGGTCTCATGCCCCGCAGCCAGTCCATCTAATTCCTTCACCCACAGCTCATATTCTTCCTGAAGGATAGCAAGGAATATCTCTTCCTTGGTCTCAAAATAATTATAGATGGACGTGCGGGTAAAGGATGTTTCCTCTGCAATATCTTTGATCGTAATATCTTTGAAGCCCTTTGTTTTGTACAATGACTTACAGGCTGCGATGATTTCCTCTCTCCTGGCATTGGTAAGTTCAATCGATCCCTTTGGCATAACCTTTCTCCCCTATTCTTTTGTGTTTCCTTTAAATGACAGACACTTTCCAAGCACGTCCCCGGTCTTTAAGTATTCATAAGTGGGAAACTCAAACAGCACGGGCTTTAGGGTATGATAATTCACTTTCCCATCAGCATTCAGATGTTCTTCTTCCACATAGGTGTTATCAATCGTACAGATAAAGCTCTCAAATCCCGGAGTGTTGTATATATCTTCCACGGAACACTCCAGTGACAGCGGTGCCTTTGTTATGACCGGCGCCCCGGCATCTCCCAGCTCATACGCAAACAGATCCGACTTATCCGTTTTTGATCCGCTTACGCTTCCTGCATAATCCGCTTCCGACAGGATTCCCTCATCCACCACATTGATGGAAAGTTTTTTGCCCTGCTTGATGATCCCGTTGATAAAGTGCGGCACAGCAAGGCTGACAAGCACCCTGTCATGCCCGATGATCCCGACATGGGCCACCAGCGTCCATGTGGGCTTATCTCCATTCATTGCCCCGACCACAGTAACAGGCATGGGATACAGTGCTAATTGTGAACCGATATTTTTCTTCATTTTCATCCGCTCCTTTATTCATTTTATATTCTGACACAGTGTCAATGTATCTATATTAAATCTATTCTGACACATTGTCAATATATTTTGTATGGTTTTTAAGTTCCTTCTCCAGCCTGTATCGACATCATTTCATCATTTGCATTAGGCCAGATTTTGACATCGTGTCACAACGCATAACCTTCTTTTTTATTTGATCACCTGAAAGGCTTTCCACCTTCCGGTTCTTTCTCTCCGGAAAAAAAAGACTGCCCGGACTATCCAGTCACATACCATGGCAAGTGCAATCCCGATTACACCCATCTGCAGGGTAACTCCCAGCAGATACGACAGGAACAGACGCACCGCAACCGTAGAAGCCACCGACACATACATGGTAAATTTCACATCTCCTGCCGCGCGCAGACCGTTGCTGAGCGCCCCGGAAAAAGGAAATGCCGCAGCATTAAATATATTGTGGATCAGCACCAGCCAGATCACCAACTGTTTTGTTTCCGGCGACAACGAAGAAAAATGCAGGAACAGCGGAGTCAGTATAAGGATCAAAAAATTCCATGCAGCCGAGATCAGAAGCGTCAGTTTTGTGAGTTTTTCGAAGTAATATTCTGCGGCCTCTGTGTTTCCGTTCCCCATACACTGCCCGATCACGGTAATAAATATGGGCCCCATAGCGACGCCGGCTAACGCTGCCAGCGACCAGATACTCTGTGCCATGCCGTTTGCGGCAATCTGGTAAGTCCCGAAGAGAGCAACAATACTGCTCAGCGCCACTTTGACAAGCTGAAAAATACCGTTTTCTATCCCGTTTGGTACAGCTACATTCAGGATACTTTTCATCAGTCTGCCGTTCCAGACAAATATCCATTTCCTCCGGTACACCACACCATTTCTTTCCCTAAAGCATAATCCTGTGATAACCACTGCGGAAAAAACGCGGGAGATAAAGGACGGCCATGCCACTCCGGCCACCCCGGCCCGCAACAGAAAAACGCCTGTCACATTGCCGATAACATTGATCACATTGGATACTGCCGATATATACATAGTCACATTTGTTTTGCCAAGGCTGCGGTAAACTGCTGCCCCCGCATTGTAAACAGCAAGCGCCGGATAGGAATAAGCCGATATCCTCAGATATGTAATACAGGCCTCCATGACCGGCTGCTCCACTTTTCCGAAAAGCAGGCGCAGCATCGCTTCATTCCCAAGCAGAACCGCCACCCCAAGGAGTACGGAAAAGACAGTGGAAAACAGAAAAAGCTGGCTTGCGGACTCTCCTGCGTGGTCTGTTTCCTGCCTGCCGATATACTGGCTGATCACGACAGCGCCGCCGGAAGCAAGTGCCGTAAACAGGTAGATAAATATGGTATTAAACTGATTGACCAGGGATACCCCTGACACTGCCGATTCCCCGGCATAGCTGACAATCAGCGTATCCGCAAGCCCCACAAGCATTACCAGAAGCTGCTCCAGGAACAGGGGCACAATCATCTTATTCAATTCCTGATCGGAAAACAGTTCATTCTCTCCCATTTTGCCTTTCCTTCTCACAAACTCCATGTTTCACCTTATTGTTTCCGGAGCTGTCTGCTCCGTTCTCGCACTTACATTATAATTGCATGCCATATGTATATCAAATACTTGGTTTTTATGGATCACTAATGCTTTTTAAGCATGGATTAACAAGAATTAACACTCTGTACCTGCATGCACCGCGGAAGGATCAAAGGCAGTTTTGCCGGTTCCCCCCAATTCCATAATGGCATAGAGCATGAGGGTACTGCCGTATTTACAGAAACAGAAAAAGGCGCCTATCTTTCGATAAAACGCCTTGTCCCTGTTTCAGTTACTGCCAGTTCTGCAGACATAGCACCCAAACCTCACCAACATGCTATTGCAACAGCATTAAGAGATTTTTATCGGTGTATTAAAATGTAATCTTAAACTCCACCTTGATCGGGTCTTTCACATTATCCGCAAATACTTCCCCATCGCCGGGCTTCCCAACTATGCTTCCATAATGAACAGGAATCGCAACACTCGGACGAAGCGTATTCACAAGCTCCGCCGCTTTCTTTGCATCCATCGTGTATGTCCCGCCAATAGGTACAAGCGCAATATCACATTTTACCGTCTTTGCTTCTTTGGTTGCATCTGTATCCCCGGCGATATAGATTCGCTTACCATCTACCCGGAGGATATATCCCACCCACTCAGCATTTTTAGTATGAAACGGTTTTAAGATGTTATACGCCGGAACCGTCTCAATCTCCAAACCATCAATGTCACGATAGACACCGGGGTTCACGGTAATAATTCTTTTCACAAGATCAGCAGCCTCATTCGCCTTGCTCTGCATCTTCTCAGGTACAATCAATATCGTGTTGCTGCCTGCGACCTTTTTTATATCCTCCGGCGAAAAATGATCATAGTGATCATGTGTGATAAGAATGTAATCCGCATCATGCGGCTCCTCACGTATGTGGAAAGGATCAATATATATCTGTCTGTCCCTGTCAGTGATCCGGATGCTGTTTTGTGTAAATACTGTAATATTCTCAGTCATTGTTTCTCTCCTTATGAAAGGCTGTCTGCCCATGCTTTTAGTTCCTCTGCGCCTGCAGAACCATTAAACAACATTAATCTCCTTGTTGATCCGCAGCCTGTTATGTCAAAGTTTTCGCTATTTTATTAGAACACGGGCTTTTCCGTCAGTATCCGTTGTCAAAAAACAGTAACAGGTCTTATCCGAAACCTGCTCTATCCGAAAACTATGCGGCAGATTACACTCAACCGCCTGTGGAACGAAAGAACAGAATATTTGTGTCTCGCCTATATCCTCTGCATCAAAGGTCATCTCAAAACGATGCAGACCCTCGTCATAGTGATACCTCTCCAACATGCCTGCTGTTTCAACCGGATAAGTGCGGCAGAGCGATGCAAAGTTCACATCACTTTCCATGCCCGGACGATATTCGCAGTATGCTGAGCCCCAAAGATTCTTCTCAAGGATGCCGTTCATATGTTTGATAAGGTCGTTTGTGAACTCCGCCGAAGGAAAAGCTCCCCACTCTCCAACAATGGCAGGCAATCCCAGACGCTCCTGTCCCCTGCGCTTCTCTTCGTAGAGCAGTTCCACATTTGTCTTGCTGAAACTTTCATAACGTGTTGAATCGACCACCGAGTCATAGCCATGAGGCGCGTAAATCTGATTACCGTCCGCAAGTCGTTCAATGCCGGTCGGAATATTCGTACTGCAATAGATATTCCCTCCGGTAACGATCGGCTTATCGCTATATTTGCGGATAGCAGCCTGCATACGGCGGTAATAATTCATCAGCGTGGTTCTGTCGAACTCCAGAAACCGCTCACTCACGATACCCATAAACGCTGCCTGTTCCTCCAATGAGATAGTCTCGGGCTTCGCAAGGTCAAATGAAGGATTCTTCTCCATCATTTTCCGGGTTGCATGTCCAAAGGCTTCACGTGCAATGCTTCCCATAAAGGGTTCATTCATGGGTTCAAAGCCAATAACATTAGGGCAGTCCGCAAAGGTCTCCGCAATTTTTTCCCACATGGCAGAATAATGATCAAGCAGCCCTACGCCGTCCTCAGCAGGTGCATTCGCCCAATAATTATCCGCTGCCCGGATGATGGCATCGCTTTCAAGATATGCATTATACCAGATTGTGCAGTTCTCGGGATGCGGCAGCCCATCGTCAAGACAGGCCCAATCCGGCGCTCCATCAATATACTTTTGGGCAAACAGGTCCTGATGCATATCAAGTATAATATAGATATTGTAACTCTCGGCAAAATTCACGATTTCCTTCACTCTTTTCAAATATGCCTCATCGTAAACTCCCGGCCGCGGCTCAACACCATGCCAGAAAATGCCGAAGCGCAACAGATTAAAGCCCATTCGTTTGAAGAACGGAAAGGCATTTTCGAAATTAGGATACAAATGCCCAAGTTCTGCCTCCCGGCAAAGGACATTAACTCCATGCAGGATAATCTCTTTTCCAGATTCGTTTTGAAATCTTGTTCCATTTAGTAAAATTTTTTCCATAATCCCCTTTCCTTTCATTTAGATATTTTCATTATCAGCTTTTCAAACAGCCCTTTGACTTCTTCAAACCGTCAGCACATAATCTCCTGCAATTACCGTCTCCGGCATTCGGCCCGGAATCCGAAGCTCAGCCTCACAATTGGCAGGAACAGTCACTGTATAAACGGTCTTTCCGTCCTCCCGCCTCCATCCGCTTCTAACCGTACCATATATACTTCTGTATACCGCACCGGCATATGTAAAGCTGCCTCCCGGCCGCGGGGCAATGACAAATCGGTTCTCCCCATCCATCTGAATACCGCACATAGTTTTAAACAGCCACTCACAGACTGCGCCCTTGGAATAGTGATTCAGTGAAGCAATGCCTCCCTGGGCGCAGGGTCCCTCCCAGGATTCCCATACTGTGGTAGCGCCGTTCTTCGACATGAACAGCCAGCCCGGCATTTCTTCGTTTTCCAGCAGACGATATGCCGCCTCAATATCAATCCCTGCCAATACATCCAGAATCAACGGCGTGGAGAGAAATCCCGTTCCCAGGCGCCAGCCATAATTCTCAAGAGCCCGAATCAGCCGCTTCTTTGCGTAAGCCGCTTGCTTTTCATCCAACAGCCCCAAAGCCAGGGGACGGACAAGCCGCGCCTGCCTGTCTGTATCCAAAGAATACTCTGCTGTTTCAGACAATGCCTGATATGACTTCCTGCATCCGTCACTATATTTTTTGAAAACAGCGGCATCCTCACCATGGTCAAGTTCCTCCGCAATCTCCGCCATACAGCCAAGCACATATGCCGTATACGCAGTAGATACCTCCGGATGAGGCGCAATCATATCCTTCCAGTCATTAGGATGCACTTCTGCCGGTTCCGCCCACTCGCCGTAGGACTGCCCGGTGTTCACGGCATATTTCTTTTCCCTGCCCTTCAGTCCCAGAGGCCTTGCCATAAAACCTGACCTTCCACAGCGTTTCATCATAAATTCCGCATAACGCTTCATGCGATCATAGAATTCCGTAAGAATCCGCCTGTCTCCATAAATTTTCCAGAAACGGTATGGGTTAAGTATCCCCACATCAGACCAGCCCACACTGCCATTCATGGTCCACATATAGAAATCAGTTCCCCCATAAGGCGCAATCTGGGGAAGCCTGCCGTTTTTCCTTTGCCAGTCGAATACATCCCGCAAATACTTTTTAGAGAAAGCGGCATAGTCAAAAAGATAATTGGCAGACTCGAAGAAAATCTGGGCATCACCCGTCCAGCCATGGCGTTCCCTGGTGGGACAGTCCGTTGGGATATCCAGAGAATTGCCTTTCGCAGACCAGATGGCAGCATCCACAAAACGGTTCAGCAATTCGTTGGAACTCTCAAAGTATCCTGTCTGCTCCAAATCAGAATACACGGCAATGGCTGTTACATTTTCGGGTTTCAGACTGATATCCGTTTCCACTTCCGCATACCGAAAACCAAAGACAGAAAATGCTGTCTTGTATTGATTGTCGCCATCCTTGCAGGTATACTCTATTTTCTGAAGGGGCGTAGTGATTTTCTTATTACTGCACTGGATATTTTTCTGAGTAAGGTTTCCGTCCTTATCCAGCATCTCCCCAAAACGGAACAGCAGCCGCTGCCCTTTTTTCGCCTGAACACGGAGAGAAATATAACCTGCAATGTTCTGTCCGAAGTCCAACAGTATTCTGCCGTCAGGCGCCTTCGTAATGATCGGTGAAAAGTGCTCCCTCTCCACCACGGCCACGTTGTTGGAAGCGCTGGGCAGAACCTTATGGGCTGTTACTTTTGCCTTGCCGCCATATGCAGGCATTCGGAAAGCCTCCACAATCTCCCCATCCTTGTTGTCCGCGAAACGGACAGGGCCATCATTGGACCAATCCCAAGAATCATCCGTAAAGACAGTCTCTGAACTTCCGTCCATATACAGAATTTCCAGCTGGGCAAGGAATTTGGTCTCAATCCCGTACTGGTTTCGGATTCCCCAGGCTCCGACACTCCCCCTGTACCAGCCGTCCGCAAGCTGCACTGCCAGGATATGGCTTCCCTTTTCCAGCAGCTGTGTCATATCATAAGTCTGGTA
This sequence comes from Acetatifactor sp., assembly GCA_029050705.1. Lineage (GTDB taxonomy): Bacteria > Bacillota > Clostridia > Lachnospirales > Lachnospiraceae > Acetatifactor. The sequence goes on along the minus strand of JAIDME010000108.1, from coordinate 6,462 downwards.
CTGCACCCTCTTATTGTAATCCGTATAGCCGGGCGCAAGACAGAAATCGCCGATCTTGCTTCCGTCCAGTCTCGCCTCATAAAGCCCGCAGGCAGTGATATACAGCCTGGCAGACTTAACCGCTTTGCAGACTTCCACCTTTTTTCGGAAACAATCTGCCGGATAACGCCTCTTTTTGTCTACCTTTAGGCTGCCCGTTATCCATTTCGCTCTCCAGTCCATGGGCTCAAGCAATCCCACTTCAAAGAATGCCTGCTCGGACCAATCCCCCTCCGCATCATTTTCATCCCACAGCCTGACCTTCCAGGTCACGCGCTGGCGGGAGGCAAGTATATGAGGAAACCGAATTCCCGCCATCCGGGAGGAGACTATCCTTCCACTGTCCCATATGATTTCCCCATCTGTCTGTGCAAGAATACGATAGGCTGTCTGCTTTACTGCACCTTCCACATTCCACATAAGTCCCGGGTTCTGCACATCAATTCCCAGGGGATTTACCAGATATTCCGTTCTTAACCTCACTGCCTGTATCATGATTCCTCCTAAATATCCCGGCCGCCTTACCAGGGCGTGCCGCCTTACCGGGCCGTGCGGCGGGCTTTGATCTCAGCCTGCTCTTTGTCTATATGCTTCTCCACATCCAGAAATCTCAATAGGAAAATCAAAATAACAGCGGTGATAATCTCCAATCCCAGGAAGAAGAAAATAAACACATTCTGCGTGGCGGCATTCTGCACAGCGCCAATGGTCTGACCGGTAGCTTCCACGAATTCCGGAGCAATATAGCCGGACCGGGCAAGGCAGAAATTCAGAACGCCCGCTGCTACTCCGGTAGATACTGTGATAATAATACTGTTTATCGAGGTAGCCAATCCGTCACAGCGGAAAGTATATTTCCATTCGATATGATCGAGCACATCAGCAGTCAGAGCAGCAAAGACATAGGCACATGGCAGGCCGCCGACATTTTTAATGAACTGCCCTGCCAGCACGATGACCATGTTCCGGGGATTAATCAGACAAACCGCACCGCCAATGGCATAGAGGATAAATCCGGCCAGTGTCACATTCCGCTTGCCGAATTTTTTAGCCAGAGGCCACACCGCAAAGATACCGATACCCATAGGAATGCCGCCGATCACAGAAACAAGAGTCTGGGTCATTCCATCATTGTAGGTTCCCAGCACATAATTGCAGTAGTAAACGAGAGAAGCATTTTTAAAGTAACTGCCCAGGTTAAAGATAACATTATAACCCAAAAGAATGATCCAGTACTTATCATGCAGTATGGCTGAAAACTGCTCACGGATAGACCTTGTTTCCACTGCGTCGCCGATCTCCTCCGTGATGCGCTCCTTTGTAAAGAAATATTCCATCAATGTCAGCGGCAGGGCCAAAACTGCCAGAATGCCCATGACTAAAAGCCATAATTCCTTATTGACACCCAGCACCGGCATGACAACCATGGGGAAAACCAATGCCACGATAATCCCGGAAACCATAATGGATGCGATATTATTGAATACCGACAGACTGCCTCGCTGAGTGGTGTTGCGGGTAGACAGTGCCACCATCAGACTGTGACTCATATTATAAATCGTGAACGCGAAGGAGTAAAACAGGTTGTATGACAACATGACCCAGATGACCTGCGCTTCCTCCGAAGCATTCGGCACGGCAAACAGCAATATACCTGTCACCGGCATCAGAACTGCAGACAGCAGCAGCCATGGGCGGGCTTTGCCCTCTCTGGTACGGGTGCGTTCGATCAGCTGCCCCATTATCACATTTGTAATAGCGTCAATGATCTTGGACGCAATGGGAAATACCATAAGAAATGCGCCGCCCCACACACCCGTAAGCTTCAGGACATCCGTATAAAACACATTCAGATAGACAGCCAGTACCGCATTCAGCAATAATGCCCCCGTAGGCCCCAGTAAATATCCAAGCCACTTTTCCTTTTCCCCAACATTCTCAGTCCGGATCTTACCAGCCGGAAGCCTGTCAAATAATTTTCCTTTCATCCTTTCTCTCCTTTACCACTGTATTTTATCTTTAATACCAGTCCCAGAACATTGCGGGCTGTCCGCTGCAGCTCTCCCCGGGTAATTCCCTCCGGCTTCCCCAGCGTTTTCAGCAGACTCCCATCCGATCTATATTTCTTTGCCACATGCCCCATATCGCCGGGCATCAGCACATCCACCTGCGCCCTCACCCGGTAGGCATTGTTTTTCAGCTTCGGGAACTCCGGACTTTTGGACCTCTGCATCCACCAGTCCGTCATGACCATGCCCTCATATCCCCATTCCCGGCGCAGAACTGTGGTCACAAGATCATAATTATAATGGGACCACACACCGTTAACCTTGTTATAAGAGGTCATCACTGTATGGGGGCTGCTCTCTTTTATGCAGATCTCAAAATTGCGCAGATATATCTCCCGCAGGGCACGCTCAGACAATCGCGAGTCGCAGATATTGCGTTTCGTCTCCTGGTTATTGCAGGCAAAGTGCTTCGGACAGCAGGAGCCTCCCATGCTTTGTACCCCCCGCACCACAGCGGCCGCCATTTTCCCGGACACCAGCGGATCCTCCGAAAAATACTCAAAGTTCCTTCCACAGAGAGGATTCCTGTGGATGTTCATTCCCGGCGCCAGCAGTACATCCACGCCGTAATGCTTCATCTCCGCCCCCACAAGACGGTACAGCTCCTCCACCAGCTCACAGTTCCATGTACAGGCAAGTGCTGTTCCGCAGGGCACTAACGCACAGTATTTCTGCAGCCGCAATCCCGCAGGTCCGTCTGAACAGACCACCGGCAAAACCCCCTTTTCCCGCAGGCCGGGAATCACACCGCCCAAAACGCCGGCATTGCCGGCCACACCCAACGAGCTGTTCATCATGCCGTGTCCTCTGGTCAGAGCTTCCAGTTCTTCATCACTCAGCTGTGCGATAAAATCATCCAAAGCGTTTTTCCCACTGGCCACATCGCCAAGATGCAGGCCTTTATCGCCTGTAACCGCAGCCTCAATGGGAAGACGGTCAAGAATGCGCTGCTTCAGATCCACCTCAACCGAACAGATTGCTTCGCATTTCTCCACCAATAACGTCTCTTGAAGCGTGAAACTCCCGACTTCCGCATCATTTGCCGAAAAGCGGTACTCACCGGCTTCCAGCAGGAAGGCATGCTGTTTTTCATCATAAGAGGAGAGGGCCTTATCGTCACATCTGAATGTAAGTTTCTCGCTTTCGCCCGGGGCAAGTTCCTTTGTCTTTGCAAAAGCGGCCAGAACCCGCGCAGGCTTCTCTATACAGCCCTTCGGTGCGCCGCACCAGAGCAGCACCACCTCACGTCCGGAACAGCTGCCGGTATTTTTTACTTCCACAATCACCTCTGTCGTCACCCTGCTTCCCCTCATCGTGTGACAGCTGTCAGATTCTGACATGTCAATGTGACGTTTACAGGATTCCAATGTGTCAGCATAGCGCTTGCAGGATTCCGGTATAAGTTCAAAATTTGTATAGGAAAGGCCATAGCCAAAAGGATACAGAACTGCCTCCTTCGCATAGGTATCAAAATGCCGGTAGCCTACAAAAACCCCTTCCGTATATTCATTGTATTCCTTATCGCCAAAATTCCTGCTGCCGGGATAATCCTCATAACGCCGTGCAATGGTGTCTGTCAGCTTTCCGCAGGGGTTCACCTTTCCGTACAGCACATCCGCAAGGGCATTGCCGCTCTCCATGCCCCCCTGCCATGCAATCAGAATGGCGGAAAGCTTTTCCCCATAGCTTTCCGTCCATGCCATATCCATAACGCTGCCGATGTTCAGCACCACAACTGTCCGGCGGAACGCTGCTGTAACCACATCCAGCATTGCCAGCTCCGCCTCCGTCAGGTAGTAGCTTCCTTTTTCTAAAATGTTTTCCCTGTCCTCTCCAGCCGCCCTGCCGATCACTACAACGGCAATGTCAGAAGTTTTTGCTGCATTCTCTGTAATATTGGCAGCAAGCGGCATCTCCGGATGGTTCATGGGCCAATGCCCCCACCATCCATCATCTGCCTTGTGCTCCTCCGATCCACACCATGACCGATAAACTTTCGCCAGCGCCCTGTTATATTTTGCTCCCATATTCTCAAGCCCTTCCATAAGGTTTACAAAGTAGGGCGCATGTACGTCACCGCCGCTGCCGTAGCCCACACAGAACCAGTCCAGCTGGCACCGCCCGAAGACGGCAATCTCTCCGGTTTTCTTCAATGGCAATACACCGTCATTTTTTAACAGTACACAGCTTTCTGCCCCGCTCCGGCGGATCAATGCCGAAATACCCGGGGTTATGTATTTCTCACCGGAAGCTTCTGTCTCCTCCTGCATGAGTCCGTTTCCCATCGCTTTATCCACTACCCGCTGCATAAACTTGCCAAGTTTCTTTTTTAATTTATTCATATTTATACCCCTGCCCGCTTTAGCGGGCATCCAATCAAAAGTTTGAAAGTTTACTTTCAAACTTTTCCCTTTTCCTGCCGGACACTTCCGGTTTTCCGAACCAAAGTTCAGGAGTGCTTTGGATGCAATGCCATAAATGATGTTGAAGATATTTTCACATATTCCGCAGCTTAACGTTTGTAAAATTATCCTGTTTGTTGTAAAATAAAAGAAATTTTATATAGGAGACCACACAAATGCCAGAAATTGATTATGCATATGTCTCTGAAAGCATGGCAAATATTTCCCGTATACAGATAAGGACCTATGAAAACAGAATCTGTACCGGGTATTACTCTGCTTTTTCCTTTGATCCGGACCCGGCCATTCCTTATCTTGACAAACTGCTTGATACCCCAAACAGCATAAGCTGCCATATCACGCCATTTTATCAATATTATGGAGTGATCCACCATGGTTCCCATACTATGGTCATTGGCCCTGCCTGTCAATTTCCGCTAACCCGTTCAAATGCCAGAGAACTAATGTTTCTTTTGGGAATCAGCGAAAGGGAAAAATCCCATTACCAGACCCTGCTTCAGAGCATTACCCCCATGCCGTTGGAAATTTTTCTCCATCTGCTCTGCCTTGTAAATTATTACATCAGTGGAGAGAAAAGGAATATTACCGAACTCTGCCTTTTTGACTTTAATGATACTATCTCAGTCGGTTTGTCAACTCCCCTTCAACAGCAGCCTCCTGTTCCGGAACCGGAAGACTGGCTGGCTGCCTCCCATAATACCTTTGAATATGAGCAACAGATGCTTAAGTTCGTGACAAATGGCGATCCGGACGGACTGCAAAAGCTTTTTGCCAATTCACCGGCGGGACAACCCGGTAAAATTGCAGACACCTATCTGCGCCAGCTGAAAAATATCTTTATCACATGCGCCACCACTGTATCCCGAGCTGCTATCGCCGGCGGGCTTCCTGTGGAAGAAGCGCTTTCCTTAAGTGACCAATATATACAACACAGTGAAAAATATCTCTATCCTGACCAGATCCATAACCTGCAATACCATATGGTATTGGATTATGCCACACGGGTTCGAAATCTGGCAATGGGAAAACAATACAGCAAAAGCATTCAGAATATCATCTCCTATTTGCAGGAACATGTGACAGAGAATGTTCATACAAACGATCTCTGCAGCCTTACCCACTTAAGCCGCAGCCAGCTGTCGGCACGTTTTAAATCGGAGACCGGATTTACCATTACAGAATATGCATACAATCTGAAAATCAAAAAAGCCCAGGATCTGCTGACCTCCACCGACAGATCCCTTGTGGAAATCAGCACATACCTGGGGTTTTCATCTCAAGGATATTTTCAAAATGTATTTAGGAAATATACTTCCATGACACCCGGCGAATACCGGAAGTATAATGGGAACAGATTATCCTGATCAGGAATATGTATGTTATACCTTTCTGCCTATTTCTGTTTGACTTCAACACGGCAGTCCCAACCCCCAGCCATGCAACGCAATCCCTGTTTGTTTTCGGTTTACATTTCTATGCCTGCTTTTACAGACATTTGTTTTTTCTGACTTTTATCAATCTTTTCTTCTTTGGCAAAAAGCCCGCAAACACTGATGTTTACAGTGATAAGGTACTTTGAACAAATAGGAATATATCAGCCGACAACACTGTGTGACTCAATTGGTTTCCCAAACACCCTAAAACATCAAATCTATGTTTTAGGGTGTTTGGGGTATTCCGAACGCTATCGCCAACAATTCCGCAGCAACCTGCGTGATATGATTTACAAGGATCCGCAAATATCCGCCAGCAAATCCTCCAGCAGATTTTCCTGATAGGCTGCCATCTTCTTTTCCATAATGCAGGCAGCAGTCTTCTGCAATAGGGGATTTCGGATGTTCTCCAACTTGGCCATACCGGTCTCCCCGACGCTTTCACCTGAAAGGCTTTTTGCATAGTCATCGGGGGTCATTCGCCAGATCTGAATCCGG
>JAIDME010000107.1 GCA_029050705.1 Acetatifactor sp. | reverse complement strand
CATACTGCCTCCTGATCACGAACGCACCTATGCCGGTACGCTGCCCCCGCTTCCCTTTCGTTTCTGTCCGTAGGTATAGCTGGTAAGCTCATCTATCTCCTTGCTTTCCTGTCTCTTCTCATCCATCAGAAATTGCTGGAATGCCTTTTCCTTCAGCGTCTCATGGGTCTTGCGCTCCATCATCACCTCAGTCAGCCGCTCTCTGGCCTGCTCCAGCTTTTGCTCCGCCCTTGTCACCTGTATGCGCTGCTCTGCAATATAATTGTCCATGCAGACCATCGCCATCTTATTTTCCTCAATGGCCCTCAGGTCCAGAATTCCCGCCAGAAGCCCCTCAGCCTCTTCCTCATAGCCCGCCTTCCGCGCAAACAGCGCCTGCAGGCGTTCCTCCTCCTCGTCCAGAGCCGCCCTTGCGGCAGAAAATTCCTGTTTTGCCTGGGTCTCCATCTTCAGTTTTATGTTCAGTATGCTCTGCATCGAATAGCGAAAACGAGCCATATTTTTCTCTCCAAATTCAATCAAAAAGACTGCCCAGCATCTCCACGCTGGTCTCAAAGTCAAATTTTTCCTCGGTGTCCTGACAAAGGAAGCCGTTGACCGCATCTATTTTCGCAATGGCGTAGTCAATATTCGGATTACTTCCACTCTTATATGCGCCGATATTGATCAGATCCTCCGCCTCGTTGTAAGTAGCCAGCACGTTTTTCAGCTTCCCTGCCACCTGCTTGTGCTCCCTGGTCGCAATCTGGCTCATACAACGTGAGATGCTCTGCAGGACATCGATAGCGGGATAGTGATTCTTGTGCCCCAGCTTTCTGTCCAGCATAATATGCCCATCCAGTATGCTTCGCGCTGTATCCGTGATCGGCTCGTTGAAATCATCGCCGTCCACCAGCACGGTATACAGCCCTGTTATGGAACCCTTATCTGACCTTCCGGCCCGCTCCAGAAGCTTTGGCATCTCCGCATACACACTGGGCGGATACCCGCGGCTAACGGGAGGTTCTCCGCTGGCCAGCCCGATTTCTCTCTGTGCCATGGAGAAACGGGTCAGGGAATCCATCATCAGCAGCACATCCCTGCCCTGATCCCTGAAATATTCCGCAATGGCCGTGGCCGTCTTAGCCGCCTTGTTTCTCTCCAGGGCCGGCTTATCCGAGGTGGCCACCACAACCACCGAGCGTCTCATGCCCTCTTCACCCAGATCCCTCTCTATAAATTCACGCACCTCACGCCCGCGCTCACCGATCAGCGCGATCACGTTGATGTCCGCCTTTGTATTTCTCGCGAACATGCCCATCAGGGTGGACTTCCCTACGCCGGAACCGGCAAAGATACCGATACGCTGACCTTTTCCCACTGTGATCAGGCCGTCCACTGCCTTTACCCCCAGGGGCAAAACCTCGTCTATGATCTCACGGCTCATAGGATCCGGAGGGGGCGCTTCCACAGGATATGCCGCTCCGTTCACCACAGTGCCATCCACCGGCCTTCCCAGGCCGTCCAGTGTCTTACCCAAAAGAGCATCGCCGGCAACCACCCGCAGGGGACTGCCTGTGTTCTCCACAATACAGCCCAGTCCGATACCATCCGTGGCATCATAGGGCATCAACAGAGTCTTTTTATCCTTAAAACCCACTACCTCTGCCATGATAGGCTGCTGCCCGCCTTCTCCGCCGGGAAAGATCATGCATAAATCTCCCAGTCTTGCATCCGGTCCTGCGGACTCAATAGTCAGCCCCACCACATTGACCACCTTGCCGAGCCTTTTAAAAAAAGACAGTTCCGTTATTTTGTTGTACTTTCCGAAATCCACCACCGGTACGTGCACAACAACCTCCAACATGCTATAGTTTTTCGGCGTGAAGCTTTAGAAGTTAGAACTTCTCTTCACGCTACTCACGCTGCCAGGCCAGGAGCATCAGTTTCCGCTTTAACTCATCAAGCTGCGTCTCCAGCCCACAGTCATAAATACCGCTGTCCGTCTCTATCAGACACTGGTTTTTCGCCAGAGTCAGATCTTCCACCACTTCCACATTGCAGTTTGCCGCAACGGCTCCCGCCAGAATTTCCTTTTTCTGCATGCTGATGTAAGGATAATCCTCCTTGGAGACGTGCACCATGAAATCATGCCCGCCTTCCATCTTCCGCAGTGTATCGGAAATCAAATGACCCAGTATCTCCCTGTAGGACTGAAAATCAACATGCAGTATATGTTCATAGATTGCCGAGATAGTATCTACCATCTGAGGCTCAAGTTCCTCAATCTGCTGTTGATAATAAAGATCCAGCTGTTCTTCCTTCTCCTTGTATTCCCGACGAATGGCTTCCGCCTCCGCCTGGGCTTTTGCAAACCCCTCCGAATATCCCTGCTGCTGTGCCTCCGCAAAAACCCTGTTCTTCTCCGCCTCCGCCTGAGTTCTCGCCTCCTGGCGGATGGCTTCCGCCTCCGCCTGAGCTGCCGCCAGAGTGGTCTGCGCCGCCGCCTGGGCATTCTCCATTATCTGGTCTGCGCTCTCCCGGGACTTGATGATATTGCTCTCCTCGGCATCCCCGGCAAGCTCCACTTCCTCCGCTGCCAGACCGGATACGAAGCCATCTTCATCGGCCTCCCGCTGCCACTGCACAATGCCTTTCTGCCGCTTCTGTATCAGTTCATCGGCGTTGATCACACGTTTCTCTTCGGATTGGACCACCATAAACATTTGCTTTACCAAACCATTAGACAACGATCTCGTCACCTCCGCCTCTGGAAATTACAATTTCACCGGTATCCTCCAGCTTCCTGATGATATTTACAATCTTCTGCTGTGCCTCTTCCACATCCTTCATACGAACAGGACCCATGAACTCCATGTCTTCCTTGATCATCACAGCCAGACGCTTGGACAGGTTATTAAAGATAGCATTCTGTACCTGTTCGTTGGCACTCTTCAGTGCCATCTCCAGATCGCTGTTGTCCACATCACGCAGCACACGCTGAATTGCTCTGTCGTCCAGCAGCAGAATATCTTCGAACACAAACATCTTCTTTCTGATCTCGTCTGCCAGCTCCGGCTCCTCGATCTCCAGAGTCTCCATAATGTGACGCTCTGTTCCTCTGTCCACAGTATTCAGTATCTCCACCACTGCATCCACGCCGCCGATAACAGTGTAGTCCTGGTTCACAAGGCTTGCCAGCTTGGATTCCAACACCTTCTCCACCTCCTTGATGACATCGGGACTGGTGCGGTCCATCACCGCGATACGCCGCGCCACGTCCGCCTGTCTGTCCGGAGCCAGCGCCGAAATCACCAGCGCCGCCTGGCCGGGAGCAAGATAGGAAAGGATCAGGGCAATGGTCTGGGGATGTTCGTCCTGAATAAAGTTGATAAGCTGTGAGGCATCCGTCTTCCGCACAAACTCGAAAGGCTTCACCTGGAGGGATGCCGTCAGCTTGCCGATGACATCCATAGCTTTCTCCGACCCCAGGGCCTTCTCCAGCAAATCCTTGGCGTAGTTGATGCCGCCCTCCGCAATATACTGCTGCGCCAGGCAGACCTCATAAAACTCGTTTATGACATCCTCCTTCACCTGGGGTGTCACGCTTCTGGTATTTGCGATCTCCAGAGTCAGCTCCTCGATCTCCTCCTCCTTCAGGTGCTTAAAGATGCCAGCGGAGCGCTCCGGACCTAATGCGATCAGCAGAATTGCCGCTTTCTGTATTCCTTTGAGTTCGTCTTCTTTAGCTGCCTTTGCCATAAGCTCTTCCTTTCGTCAACCCCAGTCTTCATTCAGCCAGTTCCGCAGCAGATTAGCCGCCGCTTCAGGATTATCGTCAACAAATTTCTCTATCATCTTTCTGGTATCGGACTTGGTCTCCACATCAATGTCATTCACCGCGTCGTCAGGCGTAGACTGCAGCATGGATTCCACGGACAGTTCTTCCTCTTCCTCCGCCGCCTTTCTGCCGCGCATGCTCCGCAGTACCACAAATGCAAGCAGTGCCAGGATCAGTACGATCATTACGATGCTGACAATATCACTGCCGGTAACACTGCTCTCCTTATCAATGAATATGGGAGACTCATAGGCAATGATGGAAATTTTATCCACACTGATGCCTGTGGCGAGAGATGCCATATTGTAATATTCGGGCTGAACCTCCAGCCAGACATTCTCTCTGTGGGCCTCCTGGAACTCCTCCCACGTGATTCCCTCCAGCAGTCCCTGCCTCTTTACCGTTGCCTCGTTATACTCCCTGTACTTAATCATGGAAATCGCCAGGCTGGAATCGGCGTAATTAATGACGCCGGGAGATGTAGTCACCTGCTTTGCGTACTCATTGGGCAGGTAGTCTGTAGAGGTCTCCGTCTGGCTGGACTCGCTGCTGCCGTAATCCGGCCACATATATCCGGTCAGATTCTCACCGTCATTGGAATCTGTTCCCGGAATACCGCCGCCCTCATTGACATCATTGGCTTCAAACTCATCCCGGTGAGCCCACATACCCTGCTCATAACCTTCGTTGGCGTAGTACTGCTTCCAGGTCTCCTGATACTGGGAATAATCCACCTCCAAATGACTGGTGACCGCAATCTGCTGAAACTGCATAGTACCGTAAAGCACCTGCTTCAGCTGGCTGGCAAGAAAGGACTGGGCCTGGGCCTGCAGCTCCTGCATGGACTGGGCCATGCTTACATAAGAGCCCGAATCATTGCCTGCAAACAGCACATTGCTGTCCCTGTCTATGATGGTGATGCCGTTCGTGGAACTGTTTCCCAGTCCATTGGCCACACATCTTGCCAGTCCCGCCGCCTGGGAGGATGTAAGATTGCCGTCCAGCTCCAGCGTAATATAAGCCGAGGCCTCCTCCTTCTGAGCCGCCAGCGTGCCGTTCTGGGGCGGTATCGTCAGGATAACATCAGCGCTCTTGACGCTGTTCTGTGCCTCCAGCGTCCGCCTCATCTCCTCCTGCAGGTAGTTTCTCCACTGGTGCTCCCTGTCCGTGGAGGTGGTAGACATGCTGCTGTTCACCCAATCTTCATACTTCATCGTGGAGGTGGTATAACCGGCGGATCCAAGCGCCAGATTGGCCATGTACTGCTGTTCCGCCAGCACCTCGATAGTCAGTGCGTCATCTGATTCACTGTGGATCACGCCTGCACTATCCAAAATAGCGACCACCTTTGCGGCCTCCGCTGAGGTGGCATATGTACCCAACTTTACATATTGTGGTCTGGAAATCGCGTAGACGATAATAACAAGCGTAAACACTACTAACGCTGCAATGGTAATTATGATCGTCCTCTGTTTGGCAGTGAACTTGTTCCACCACTCTTTTATTTTTTCCAGTATTTCTTTCAGCTTCTCAGGCATGGTAAGTCTCCTAAAGTATTAGTTTAGTTCTAAATCTGCATCTGCATGATTTCCTTGTAGGCATCCATCAGCTTGTCGCGGATTGCCACGGTATACTGCAGTGCAGTAGATGCCTTCTGCAGAGCTATCATCAGGTCATGAGTATTCTCCGTCTCTCCCAGAGCAAATTTGATTTCCTCATCCTCGGCATCGGAAAGATAACTGTTGGTGGTCCTGATATTGTCAATGGCCGTGTTCAGAACGGCATCGAACATCGTCCCCGTGGTTTCTTTCTTCTGCTCAATATCCAGCAAAGTCCCCCGCAGGGACTCCGCCGGAGATATGTTGCCGATCTTAGTCACTCCATTCAATGTATACAAATCCATGCTATGTATTCCTTTCCTGCATTAAAATTCAACTGTCATTTTCGGGCTCAGCCGGCCGTCATCCCACCCGTCACTGTCCCAGCTGCAGTCCCTGCTGGGCCATGGACTTGCTGGCGTTGAAGGCAGTAGCATTGGCCTCATATGCCCGGCTGGCATCTATCATGTTAGTCATCTCTGTAATAATATTCACATTGGGATAGGTCACATAACCGTTTTCGTCTGCGTCAGGATGGGAGGGATCGTACACCATGTTCATCTCCGTATCATAGTCCTGCAGAACACCTCTGACCTTTACGCCCTGGCCGGAATAGCCGTGGTTATAAGCCGCCTGGCCCAGAACCCTGCTGAACGCAGTCTGGCCTCCTTTTTCTTCAAAGTAAACTACCTTCCTGCGATAGGGCGTGCCGTTTGCAGTCCTGGTAGTGTTTGCGTTGGCAACGTTCTCCGAAATGACATCCATACGGTAGCGCTGAGCCGTCATTCCCGATGCGTTTATGTTAAATGCTGAAAACATACTCATAACCTTTCTCTCCTTTTCTCTCGCCGGTCTCTATGATACTATTTCATTGCCGTCTTCAGATTATCAAACTCCTGGTTGATACTGGCTATCAATCCCTGGTATTTCAGCTGGTTCTCCGCCAGCATTACATTCTCATTATCAACGTCTACATTATTCCCGTCCAGACGATAGGAAAAGCTGTCGTAATCCGTATAGGTTCTGACAGAAAGATTTTTTGACTTTGCCGCCGCCACCTTTGAATCAGTGGACTGATAACGGTTGTGGCCCAGCGCCTTCTCAAGAACAGATTCAAATGCAACATCCTGTCTCTTGTAGCCGGGAGTGTCCACATTCGAAAGATTATTACCTATGGCTTCATTGCGAAGCCAGCTGGCATCCGCTGCCCTGTCCAAAATCCTCACATAGTCAAACACATTCGTCTGAATCATAACTGTCTCCTTTCACATCCATACCATTTCATTATAGTGATTTTACATAAAAAAACAATAGATTTTGAATGATTTTATCAAAAAAGGGACTTATTCCCTATGTAATAAATCCCTTTATACCACCTTTCAATCCATTTTAAGTATTTAATTTTTTATCTTCTCTGGTTCTGGTGCTTTAATTCCTCAATTTCATCAAAGACCACATCATTCAGCACCTTTATGTAAGTCCCCTTCATGCCGGAGGATCTGGATTCAATGACCCCCGCGCTTTCAAACTTCCGAAGCGCATTGACGATCACTGAGCGGGTAATCCCCACCCTGTCGGCAATCTTGCTCGCCACCAGAATGCCTTCCATGCCGTTCAACTCGTCAAAAATATGCGTGATAGCCTCCAGTTCGGAAAAAGACAGGGTACTGATTGCCGAGCGCACCACGGCTATCTTACGTTTTTCTTCGGCGTTCTCCTCGTTCACCGCCCGCAGCATTTCCAGCCCTACCACTGTGGAGCCATACTCGCAGAGGATAATATCGTCAATCTCATACTGTGTGTCGCACTTGTAGACGAACAGCGTCCCCAGCCGCTCCCCCGCTATCTCGATAGGTGCTATGGTAGCCTGGACTTTCCGGATGTCAGGATTCTCAAAACCCAGCGTCTCCAGATTTACATTCTCCTTGGTGGAAAGCACTCCCAGCAGACGTTCATTGAGCATAGGGTCAATGAATCCGCCCACCTCTTCATTTATCAGTTCCGTAATCGGTTCAATTCCTTCGAATTTTCCTACGCCCAGCACCTTGCCCTTGCGGCTGATGACCAAAACATTGGAATTCAGAATCTCCCGCATCACATTACATATGTCGCTAAACACAACTTTACTGGAGTTATTGTTGTGCAACAATTTCCCTATCTTTCTTGTTTTATCCAACAGTTGTACACTGCTCATATATGTTTCCTCCGTTTTGCGGCTTACCGTAACTAGTGTAACACATAAAAATGCACATTTCAATGTATAATTCTGGGATTTTTGTGTTTTTTCTATGATTTATGCGACAATTCCGACAAAATACTATTCTGTAACGGTTTCAGCCTTCACCGGAACATTGTATCCGCACTGCTCGTTTGCGCACACCAGCTTGTTGCCCCTGGACAGCAGCACAGACCCGCATTTCGGGCACTTTTCTCCCGTAGGCCTCTGCCAAACCATAAAATCACAGTTGGGATTGTCAATGCATCCGTAATATTTTCTGCCTTTTTTCGTCTTTTTCATTACCACGTCCTTGCCGCACGCAGGACAGGCAACCCCAATCTTCTCAAAATAAGGCTTTGTGTTACGGCAGTCAGGGAACCCCGGACAAGCCAGAAAACGTCCGTGGGGCCCGTACTTGATGACCATCTGCCTGCCACAGAGCTCGCAGACCTCATCACTGACCTCGTCTGCAATCATGACTTCCTCCAGTTCCTTCTCCGCCTGCCGGACCGCCTCTTCCAGATCAGGATAAAAATTGGAAATGACTGTCTTCCATTTGATGTTTCCCTCCTCCACACCATCGAGAAGGGCTTCCATGTTAGCGGTAAAATTCACATCCACAATGGAGGGGAAGGCCTCTTTCATCATGTTGTTTACCACTTCTCCCAGTTCGGTGACATAGAGGTTCTTGTTCTCTTTCACAATGTAGCGCCTTGCCAGGATTGTGGTGATCGTGGGCGCATATGTGCTGGGGCGCCCTATGCCGAGTTCTTCCAGCTCCTTCACCAGAGACGCCTCGTTATAATGGGCGGGCGGCTGGGTAAAGTGTTGTTTCGGATCAAAAGACGCAAAGATAAGCTCGCTGTCTTTATCCAGCCTGCCGCTTAAGGTAGTCTCTTCCTCTTTGTCCTCCGCCGGACTATATACCTTCATAAATCCATCAAACGCAAGCGTAGATGCCGCCACCGTAAAAATCCGGTCCGCCGCTTTGATTTTTACGGACGTAGTCTCATACTTTGCCGCGCTCATACGGCTCGCCACAAAGCGTTTCCAAATGAGCTGATACAGCCGGAACAAATCCTTGGGCAATTCCTCTTTCATAGCGGCCGGGATCTTATTCAAATCCGTAGGCCGGATCGCTTCATGGG
>JAIDME010000106.1 GCA_029050705.1 Acetatifactor sp. | reverse complement strand
CGGACACCAGCACAGGGACATCTGCCAGCTTTCAAGAAATACGATTTCCTGTGCCTGAACCAGAATTTTTGTTTCCATCAGTCTTTCAAAGAGAAAGAACACCCCCGCACTGAAAATGGTCGCAGCAGTAAATTCAAAACGCTTAAAGAGCCTGTGGAATAAGGGCATTAGTAAAACGCCCAAAATGAGCGACAGTGCGATAGGAGTGTAGGGAATGACATATTTGGGATACTTCTCAATCGGAACAACTCCGTTCCGAAGCATCTCAGATACTGTGCGAATGCCCATGAGCAATGGATAAAATGACAGGGCAATGATGCCGATACACGAAACAATATAATAGCTGCGAAAAGTTCTGTTCTTCATAAAATGTTCTCCTTTTTATCCTGCATTAGTCAAAAGAACTACAGCGATTGCTATGGCGAAGGCAGTAAAGCCGGCTGCCGATATCCATGTCATTTTTTGAAAGGACAATATATTTTCAATCCTTGTGCGGATTTTTGCGCCGCCGAAAGCGGAAGCAAATGCGTCTGCGCTTTTTTTACATTCCAGTAATGAAAGTGCATACGCCTTTCTTTGCTCCGGACTGCATTTGGAAATCACGCATTCGTCGCAGGCGAGCTCGGTATCTGCGAGAAACAGTTTCAAAAACAGCCAGGCAAAGGGGTTGAACCAATGGACGGCAGTGATGATAAAAGCAAGAATCCGCCATAGATTATCCGCCCTGC
This sequence comes from Acetatifactor sp., assembly GCA_029050705.1. Classification (GTDB taxonomy): domain Bacteria; phylum Bacillota; class Clostridia; order Lachnospirales; family Lachnospiraceae; genus Acetatifactor. The sequence goes on along the minus strand of JAIDME010000106.1, from coordinate 7,200 downwards.
GGATGTGCATTCTTTCGTGCATCAAAATATAGTCAATGTCTTTTTCGGCATATGATACCGGAAGAATGATCCGGGGCCGGACGATCCCGTACACCGCAGGTGATTGTACTTTTTCTGACAAATAAATATTTTCCCGCAGATGAACAGAGTCTTTCATCTCGCGAATCCCGGAAAAATACAGAATAGCCAACGCGGCAGCAGCTGCCAGCAGACCGATGATCCACACGATAGAAGAGGCGGAGAACAGCCGCTCCAAAAGGTTCACCTTATATGTTACAGGGAAATAGCTGTCTGCAGCCATCACACAGTTCGTCATTGAAAGCCCAATGTCATCCGCCGTCATGAATACAGTGACAGTCCTGGTAGTAAAGCGGGATATTAATGACATAAAGCTATAGGGACTATTGAGCCCTAAGGGAATTGCCATTCTGAGGAACGGTATGATCCACAGAAAGTAAATGACCCTTCTGGGAATTTTGCGTACTGTCCGGATCAGCAATACCACAAGACCGGTAACAGCAGCCGTTATGCTCATATTGAATATCCAGTAAAATGTTTCGCCCAGCATAGCCGTCACCTGTTTTCAATCAGTTTTTTGAGTGCATCGATCTCATTATCAGAAAGCGGTTCATCCTGAAGCAATGCTGAAAACAGTGCCTGCCGTGATCCGCCGAAGACTTTCTTAACAAGTGATTCGGCCTCAAGCTTTTGTATTTCATGCTGTGAGACAAGGGCTGTGCAGATGAATCCCGGATCGTCGCGGCGGATAAAGCCTTTTGCTTCAAGCTTTTTAATGATCGTGTATGTAGTATTTTTGTTCCAGCCAATGGAATCTGCCGCGATCAGACTGATATCTTTGGCGGATAAAGGGCCTTTTGCCCAAATGATCTCCATAACCTTTGCTTCGCTGTCAAATAATTTATCCTTCATCTTTCATATCTCCAGACTATTATTATAGTCTATACTACTGTAATAGTCCAAAGCTGTCAAGTTATTTTTATTCAAGCGAAAGAGGAGTCTGTGGTTCCTGTTATGAAAGCACATCTTGAACAGTGCAGGCGCGTGTGATAAAATCAGTACAATAGTCTGAATTATCATGAGGTGCAGTATGAGGGATGTTGATATTGAGCAGGAGATGTATCGGCAGGCTGTAGCGTTGATAGAGAAGCGATATCCTGTGGGCTGGGGTGGAGCAGGTGTGGTACGTACGGAAAACGGACATTATTTTACAAGTGTCAGCATTGATACGGCCAATGCTTCTGCCGTTTTGTGCATTGAGACCGGTGCGATGCTGGAGGCTCATAAGTATAACGAAAGAGTTACGCATTGCATGTGTCTGGTTCGGGATGATGAGAATGCGCCTTATAAAGTTTTGTCTCCCTGCGGAATATGTCAGGAGCGTTTAAGATTCTGGGGAGAAGATGTACAGGTGGCAGTCACTACAGATGATGATTCTCTGCAATTTGTTACTTTGGGCGAGTTACAGCCATATCATTGGACGAAGGCATATCCGGCTCATACGCTGGAGCATTTTGAGGGCAGGTAGTATATATGGCAGTTTGGGTCACAGGCGATACGCATGGCGATTGGATGAACAGATTGAAAGCTGATTCTTTTCCGGAACAGAAGGAAATGAGCAAGGATGACTTTGTGATCGTATGCGGTGATTTCGGAATCTGGGATAATTCCAAAAGAGAGAAATATAATTTGGACTGGCTGGAAGATAAGCCATTTACAACACTGTTTGTATCCGGGAATCATGAAAATTATGATATTTTGGATCATCTTTCTGTGGAAGAGTGGCATGGCGGTAAAGTTAATTTTATCAGACCATCAGTTATTCATCTTATGCGGGGTCAGATATTTCTTATTGAAAATAACTCATTCTTTGCTTTCGGCGGTGCAAGCAGTCATGATATATCTGCCGGTATTCTGGAACCTGATGCGCCGGACTTCAAAGAAAAGAAGAAAAAGCTGGATAGAGACCCATTTGCCTTATATAGGATCAATCATGTAAGCTGGTGGGAAAGAGAGCTTCCGAATGAAGAAGAGATGAAAGAAGGATTCATTAATCTCATAAAGAATAATAATAAGGTAGATTACATTATTACTCATAGTCCCTATACTTCATTACTCAAACAGATAGCTGGTGGTTTCGGATCGTATCAAAGTGACAGATTGACAGATTATTTACAGGAGATTAAGCAGACTGTTGATTATAAGCATTGGCTCTTTGGTCACATGCATCAAAACAGAACTTTCCATTGGGAGAGAAGCAGCTGTTTATATGAGCAGATTATAAGGATTTTATAATTCAAAAAGAAAGTGAGCAGGAAAGTATGGATAGAAAAGCAATGGCACAGGAAACCCTGGAGATTATGAAACAGGGATACTATGAGCCGGAAATAAAAAATGAATCGGGACAAAAAGCAGAGAAAAGGCAGATCCTGATAAAGGAGGACATGGAGCAGTCCATCAGGCGAAGTACTTTGATCTCCCCTGCGGAGGGAGAGAAAATTCTTGAAAAATACAGCGTATGCGCAAACTGCAGCCAGCCGGAGACAAGAGTTGATAATACTTCCACGGTAGATGCTATCCGCCTGCTTGCGGAAGAAGGGAAAACGGATATTGGCGTATTAAACTTTGCAAGTGCAAAGAATCCGGGAGGCGGTTTCCTGAACGGAGCAAAAGCCCAGGAAGAGAGCCTGACAGTTTCCGGCACTCTCTACCCAACATTGACGGCCCATGAAGAATATTACAAAGAAAATCGGGCTCATCGGTCTATGATGTATCTGGATTATGGAATTTATTCACCGGAAGTAGTATTTTTCCGTGACGGGGCATTCCGGTTGACAGAGACGCCCGTAAAAGCGTCTGTGCTGACCTTGCCGGCAGTCAATATGGGCCAGGTGATATTAAAGGGAGAAAATGAGGAGGACGCCAAAAGAGTGATGCGCCGGAGGATGAAGCTGGCGCTGGGAATTTTTGCTGAACAGAAAGCAAAGCATCTGGTACTTGGAGCTTATGGGTGCGGCGTATTCCGAAATGACCCCAGGGAGGTGGCAGCCTGGTGGAGAGAACTGCTGGAAGAGGGAATGGGACAGTATTTTGACTCTGTGTTCCACGCCGTTTTAGATAATTCCAGGGAGCAATGCTGTATAAAGGCTTTTCAGGAGCAGACAATGGAGGTTCACCAATGATTATTTTAATAACAGGCGCATCTCATACAGGTAAGACAGCTCTTGCGCAAAAACTACTTGAAAAAAACAAATACCCGTATCTCTCCATAGACCACTTAAAGATGGGGCTTATTCGCAGCGGCAATACGACGCTTACTCCTTTGAGTGACGACCGGTTACTGACAGATTATTTATGGCCCATCGTGAGAGAAATGATCAAGACTGCCATTGAGAACAAGCAAAATCTGGTTGTAGAGGGATGTTATATTCCTTTGGACTGGGCGAAGGATTTTGAAAAGGAATATCTGGATGAGATTCGATTTTACTGCCTGGTTATGAGTGACAAATATATTGAAGCTCATTTCGATGATATCCGGAAGTATGCAAGCGTCATTGAAGATCGCGGTGATGATGAAGACTGTACGATAGAGATGGTGCGCAGGGATAATGCACTGATGCTGGAGCAGTGCAGCAGGTACGGGGCAGAATATATTTTAATTGATGAAGAGTATAAGGTTGATATAGTTTGATCGTATGATTTCCAGCGCTCCATTTATCAATAAAATACACATTTTTGCTTGCCGAAATTTAAGTGTATGTAATTGGAAAATGAAACACTGGCTGAGGAGGAAAATGTATGTTTTTAGATACTGAATTTTTAAGGAATAATGAAATACAATTAGAATTAGAGAAAACACAGGATGGGGACGAAGAAAAAAATTGGGTTCCCGCATATCATTTTTTTATCTGCGATCCCAGCGGAACCAGGATGGGCACGTGTGACCTGAGAATCGGATACAATGACAATCTTTATTACGGCGGACACATCGGATATAGAGTTTTTCCGGAATATAGAGGACATCATTATGCAGGTAAAGCATGTCTGTTATTATTTCAGCTTGCAAGAAAGCATGACATGAAATATTTATACATAACCTGTAACCCGGACAATTATGCATCGAAAAAAACCTGTGAATATGCAGGAGGCAAATTGCTGGAAATAGTAGAACTTCCGGAAGGGAATGACATGCGTGATGAGGGCGAGTTTGAAAAATGCATCTATAAATTTACTTTGTAAAAATTTGATTAAAGAAGCCGACAAACTCTTGAAATCTGATCCGTCTGCAGAACAGGCTGTTGTGGTATTGACAGCTAAAGGGAGCATTTTCTCCTTTGCCAATCACAATGTGATGTCCGGCAGTGTTGAAGACGAAATTGCTTTTGCGAGGGCTCTTGCGGAAAATGATGATACGGAGATTCGATATATGGTATGTATGTGGGATGATGCCACGCCGGATGTTCCGTCATGTCATTTGCGAAATTTGCTGGCAGAATTAAATCCTGCTAATCAGAATATTGAGATACTCCTGAAAAGCAGTGAAGGATTTCTGGTGAAATCATTGAAAGTATTGGGGAGGAGTTACATGAATATTGAGATATATCCATTGGACAGAGCTGTGATTGACGGTGCTTCTATATACCTGGGAATGGAGCAGGCGGCTGTTGAAGCAGCAATCGGCAAGGGAGAGCCTGCTGGAAACAGATATTACTATTATAACAATGAGATGGCCATAGATTATTCAGACGGGAAGGTAGAATTAATTGAGTTTTTAGGGGGTATAGATGGAATCGTACATCCTTGGATTTATGGTGTTTCTGCCTTTGATACCCATGCCGATGAACTGATAAACATTTTGGAGCAGAAGAATGACGGAGAGGTCGATGATTCAGAACAGGGATACAGCTTTGCGTTTTTGAATATCAGTGTGGGCGTTTACCGGGAACTAAGACCGTCGGATGTGGAAGAAATGATTGAAGAAATGAAGGCAGACGGTATATCCGCAGATAATAACGAGGATGTACAGAAGGAAATGCGAAAGGCGAATCATTGGTCAACGATTGGAATCGGCGCTGCCGGTTATTATCAAAAATAAATGGACAAAGGCATATCCTGACCATACTTTATATAAGTCATTTGGGTTAGCATTTTCAATATATCTCGGAGAACATATAAATGCCAACATGGAGCGGAATCAGAAAAAAACTGGAAACTGAATATCTGGCACAAAGCCTGCGCGGACACATTCAGTACTATGTGACGTCATACAGCAGAAGTCCCGACCATCACGGCAGGGCTGCAATAAGATATGACGGGCAGGAGATCATCAGTGGATGCTACTGGAATAATTGGGTGAAAGCTGATTTATTCCCCCGAGACGAAAAATATGATAAACGCATGAGTACAGAAATGGCTTATATGGATGACACGGCTTTAAAACTGGGCATTTTTGATGAGTACTGCTTTTATGAAGCGTTTAATAAATTTGATAATCAGAGCATAGAGGCAAGTCTGAAAAGTGATGATCTGATAGTCAGGATATTTGCCGTGCTTGACAGACGAATCGGCAAACGGAGACTGGAATTGATGAAAGAGACGATAGCGGACGAACCGGAAACATTTCGGGAGTTTTACGCAATCCGTGCAAAAGCCGAAGGTCTGCTGTAGGGGGCAATCCCCCGGACAATGAAATTCTTCGCCCATTCCATATATATTCAATTCAATCCACCAATTCCGGTGTTTTTTTCGGATTCGGCACTTTCAGGTTGCGCTTATAAAATTAAAGGTTGACATCCATATATGCGTGCATTATAATAAAAACACTTGATTTAAATCGGTCGATTTAAATCAAGTGTTTTAAAACGCTGATTCAGAAAGAACAATGCAAAGAAGAAACTTTAAGGCAGGTGACAGGAGTTTTAGGAGGATGATGATATGCCGCCAAAGGCAAAATTTTCAAGAGAAGAGATTGTGGAAGCAGCACTTGAAATTGTAAGAGCAGAGGGCTTTGATGCCCTGACCTCAAGAACATTGGGGGCGAAGCTGGGCAGTTCGGCGCGGCCTGTTTTTACGGTGTTCCAAGGTATGGAGGAAGTACAGCAGGCTGTGACAGATGCCGCAAAAATGCTCTATAGAGAATATGTTCAAAAAGGATTGTTGGAAAATCCGGCTTTTAAGGGCGTTGGAACACAATATATTCTCTTTTCTGTCAACGAGCCCAAGCTGTTTCAGCTTCTATTTATGACAGAGCATAAGCAGGTGCCTGATCTGTCAAATGTGCTTCCTTTGATTGACGAGAGTTATGAGCAGATACTGCTGTCCGTTCGTAATGGCTACGGGCTGGATGAGGCTTGCGCCGAGAGATTATATCGTCATCTTTGGATCTATACACATGGCATAGCCACACTTTGCGCTACCGGGATGTGCCGTTTCACGGGTGAGGAAATCAGCGGGATGATGACAGAGATATTCATAGGTCTTTTAAAAAACATGAAAGCAGGTAAAGAGAATGATTGAGGTGAAGGAAATACATAAGTTTTACGGAACCGATGAAAGCAGGTTTGAGGTATTAAAGGGTATCAGCCTTGAGATTAAGGACGGAGATTTTGCGGTGATCCTCGGAGCGTCCGGTTCAGGAAAATCCACGTTTTTAAATGTGATCTCGGGACTGGAATATCCGGACAGCGGCAGTGTGATGTATGACGGAACAGATATTTCGGCGCTTTCGGATAAGGAGCTGACGGAATTCCGCAGGGAAAATGTGGGTTACATTTTTCAGCAGTATTATCTGCTGCCGAATATGAGTGTGGAAAAGAATGTGAAGATGGGCGCAGACCTGGCAGGGAACAAAGATTATGAGACAGTGCTGAAGGCGGTGGGGCTTGGAGAAAAGCTGCATAAGTATCCAAGCGAGCTGTCAGGCGGCGAGCAGCAGAGGGTTTCCGTCGCACGAGCCCTGGCGAAAAAGCCGAAGGTTTTGTTCCTGGATGAGCCCACGGGCGCACTGGATGAGCAGACGGGACGGCAGGTGCTTGACTATATATGCAGGCTGCAGAAGGAATACGGCTTTACCATTGTGATGGTGACGCACAACCAGAATATCGCGGAAATGGCGGACACAGTGATTAAGATGAACAGCGGGAAAATATCGGAAGTTTATACGAATGAGCAGCAGAAGACCGC
>JAIDME010000105.1 GCA_029050705.1 Acetatifactor sp. | reverse complement strand
CCCTCTATGGGGCGGTAATATGTCTCGCCGTATTTCTCAAGGTAATTGTAATCCTCAAAGTCCGCTACCTGAATCCTTGCCACATCAACGCCGTTCTGGGAAATGGTGCCGTCGTCTCTGATCTTTGAGTCAATCAGCGTGTTCAACCGGATCCTCCTGTTTTGAGTATCCAGAACATAGTCCCCATCCTCCGTCACAAGATAGCCTTCCCTGTTCAGGGTAAACTGGCCTGCACGGGTGTACATGGTTGATGTCTCTCCTGCCTTGTTGGTAAATTCAATGGCAAAAAATCCTTCTCCTGCCAGAGCAAGATCATAGGTATTGTCCGTCACCCGGAAAGAACCCTGAGTATAATCCGTGTAATTTTCACCAATCTTGACGCCCGGATTGTTATATCCCAGCCGCTTCACACTCTGCAGCCCAATGGACTCATCCTTGATCTTTACCGCCAGAATACTGTCAAAGGACTGGCTGGTAGCGCCTTCCTTTTTATAACCCACAGTGCTGGCATTTGCCAGATTGTTGGTCATGGTATCCATTCTGTGCTGTTCGTTGATCATGCCCGTGTATGCGGTGTATAACCCTTTTAACATCAGTATTTCCTCCGTATTCCACTAACTTTCCCTGTACCCCGACAGGAACTCCACATATCTTCCGGTGCCTATCGCTACCGCTGTCATGGGATCCTCAGCCGTCATGGTGTTGATTCCCGTCTTTGCGGATATAAGCTCCTCCAGCCCTCGCAGCAAACTGCCGCCGCCCGTGAGCACGATTCCTCTGTCAGCAATATCCGCTGCCAGTTCGGGAGGCGTCTTCTCCAGCACACTGTGGATGGTTTCCACTATCTGGGCTGTGGTCTCCCGGAGCGCTTCCTCTGATTCTTCGGAGGATACCTTCACCGTCTTGGGAAGACCGGTAACCAGATTGCGGCCCCTCACGTCCATATAGTCTACCTCGGTCCTGGGATAGGCAGAACCGATCTTAATCTTCAAATCCTCCGCTGTCCGCTCACCGATCAGCAGATTATGCTTCTTACGCATATAGCGGACGATTGCCTCGTCGAAATCGTCTCCTGCAATCTTGATAGAAGCGCTGACGACAGTTCCTCCCAGAGAAATAACCGCTATGTCGGATGTACCGCCCCCTATGTCAACAATCATATTGCCACAGGGCTTGGAAATATCAATACCGGCA
>JAIDME010000104.1 GCA_029050705.1 Acetatifactor sp. | reverse complement strand
TCATGACATTTCCCGCCATTAATTTTCCGTCTCCGTGCAGATCGTAGGTGATCACCTCCGCCTTCCAGCCGGCCGGCTCCAGCTCCTCCACCGCAAAATCAAACAGCTTCCTGTTGTCAGTCTTGAACTCAAGCCTGCCGCCCTGCTTCAGGATGAGGTCATAGCGCCCGAGGAATTCTCTTGAGGGAAGCCTTCTTTTGGCATGCCTGTCCTTGGGCCAGGGGTCCGAAAAGTTCAGATAAATCCTGTCAACCTCACCGCGGCCGAATACCTTATCGATATTCTCCGCATCCATGCGAAGAAACTTCAGGTTTGGCAGTTCCTCCTGCTCCATCTTCTGGATTGCCCGCAGCAAAACGCTGGAATACTTTTCAATTCCCACATAATTGATGTCAGGATGTTCCTTAGCCATAGTATGTATAAACTTTCCTTTTCCCATACCGATTTCAATAAAAATCGGATTGTCATTACCAAAGATTTCCTTCCATGTACCGGGACAGGACTGCTGCACTGCCTCCTGCACAACATAAGGACTCCCGGCGACGACTTCTCTGGAGCCTGTAATATTTTTCAGTCTCATGGCACTCCTCCGACTGCAGTGATATTGACGCAGAGTCATTATACCTTAAAAATTCATAAAATAAAAGACTTATCTGGCAAAGCAGGCTTATCTCTGCTATAATACCCTTGCGAGGTAGCTTCATGACACATTTTGGGAATTTTAACACAGGAAAGAACAAAAAACGATATACTGCCTTTTTAACCGCCTTCACCTGCGCCTGCAGTCTGTTCCTTTCCCAGGGAATCTCTGCCTGTGCGGATGAACTGACTCTGGATGAGCGTATAGCGCTCCAACGCGCCATGACTGTCCAGTCCAATGAAGTGCCGAACTGGCCCACCGGTCCCGTAGTAACCGCTGAATCCGCCATTCTCATGGAGGTTGACACAGGGACCATCCTGTACTCCAAAAATATTCATCAGCGGGAGTATCCTGCCAGCACCACCAAAATATTAACCACTCTGATCGCCACGGAGCAGTGCTCTCTGGACGAGGTCGTCACCTTTTCCTATGACGCGGTTTTCGACACTCCCAGAGACAGCAACCATATCGCTATGGATGTTGGACAACAGCTGACCATGGAGCAGTGCCTGAATGCCATCCTGATCCGCTCTGCGAACGAAGTGTCTTTTGCAGTGGCTGAACATATTACGAAGACCACCGACTGGAGTGTCTTCGCCGACAGGATGAATGATCGGGCCAGGGAACTGGGCTGCCTGAACTCAAACTTTGTAAACCCCAACGGCCTTCCCGACGAGAATCACTATACCACGGCATATGACCTGGCAATGATCGGCCGTGCTTTTTTTGCAAATGAAATGCTGTGCAAGATCACACTGACGAGACGTCTGGAAATACCGGCCTCCGATACCATTCCGGTGACAAAGCTTGAAAATAACAACATGCAGATCATCCCCGGCGGCACCTATGCCTACGAAAACATCGTGGGCTGCAAGACCGGTTACACCAATGCTGCCAGATACTGTCTTGTGTCCTGCGCCGAAAAAGACGGTATGCGGCTGATCTGCGTGGTCATGCGGGATGAATCCCCCATGCAGTATGAAGATACCATAGCTCTTTTCAATTATGGTTTCAGCAACTTTGACAAGATCAACGTCTCACAGGCAGAGACCAAGTATAATATGGATGATTCCAGCATGTTCTACGGAGGCAACGACATATTCGGCAACTCCAGGCCTCTGCTGGCACTGAATAAAGATGACTATATTGTCCTCCCCCGGACCGTCTCTTTAGATGACACTGATTCCACAACTACCTACGAGACAAACAGCGAAAACCATGCAGCCGTTATTACCTACACCTATCATGGGGTAAACATCGGCTCCGTCCGCGTTGATTTTGTCAAAGAGGACAATGAAACTTATATATTTAATGAACTGCCCAATGACAGCAAGGACACGAAAAAAGAGGAAAGCACCGGCAAATCCGTGATCTTTATCAATATTGTGCGGGTGCTGACCGTGCTTGCGGGCATTGCTGCGGCATTCTTCATCTTCTGTCTGATCCGGGCAATCCTGAAAAACTATCAGTTTTCTTTTGGAGGCAGACGCCGGAACTGGCGCAGAAATAAGAAGAAGCCAAAACGCCCGAACCGGTTCAGAGACTTTGATTATTAAAGTGACTGTTCAGTGGTGCTTTGTATTCTGTCTCTTCACCTGGGCGCAGCGGTTCTTCAGTTTGGCTGCATCTTCCTGGGATATAAGCTTGGTGGTCTTTACGATATAGACCTTCCCGCTCTCCGATCTGCGGACTCTGATCTTTGCTTTCAGATACCCATGTTTCTCACAGTATGCCAGGCAATAATAATGCCTTCCGTTAGGCGTAAACCACTTCACCTTCTTTTTCAGATTTCTGTGGCACAAATAACATTTGCTGGAAACCACCTCGCCATCTGCCAGGGCATCTTCCTTGCTGCCAAACTCTCTGGAAATATACTTTGCATAATTCCCAAACTGAACCTTAATCTCCTGCTTTCTGCTGCCGGGCAGGTGAAACAGATCATAAGAAATATATTTCATGACATCCCCATGCTGCTCTGCTATCGCCTTCAGCAGCTTTGCTGTATAATAGGCATCGCTGAATGCCCTGTGAAAGGGAATGTCCTTTTCTATTCCCAGCTTGTCCACTGCGTACTCCAAAGCACGCCTTGATTTTCCATCTTCAAAAGCCAGACTGAACAGCTTCTGCACATCCAGAAAGGCTATCGGTCCATCTGACAGCGGTGTCATATCATAAAACTGCATATTTCTCTGGAACTCTGTCAGATCCATGCTGCCCCATGTGCAGAAAATATACTCCCCTGAACCGCACCACTTCAGAAAATCCTCCGCCACCTCCGCAAAAGGAGCTCCGCTCTGAAGTTCCTGCATCTGCAGATGAATCAGTTTACTCGTAATCTGATTCATCTCATGATACACCTCCGGCTTGACGAGTCGGCTGAATTCATGCACCATGACATATGCGTCATTTAACATGACAGCCCCTATTTCAATGATTTCAAAGGCAAGTTTCGGTATTTCATCAGTGTCATTTACACTCTGGTTCCACTCCAGATCCAATACGATGTAATTCATCCGCATCTCCTTGTGATTACAGTTTCCCGCCGCCCTTCACATATCTGCTCTCAATCCAGGTGCGCACCAGGGAAATCCACGTAGTACATTCCTCCTGAATTGCGCTGCCGTCCCGGCTCTGTGTCAATCGATTGGCAAGGCCCAGACCATGCCCTCCCACCGGATACATATGAAACTCCGCGGCAACGCCTGCCCTGCGCAGCGCACTTACCAGAGACAGTGAGTTTTCCACCGGCACAGAGCCATCGGTAAGGGTATGCCAGATAAAGGCAGGAGGTGTCTCTTCCGTTACTCTCGTCTCCAGAGAAAGCTTCGACAGAAGACTGGCCGCATCTGCAAGACGCCCCTGCTCTCCCTCCTCCGGACCCAGCAGGTTTTCAAAGGAGCCCCTGTGGGCAAATTCTCCTGAGGTGATGACTGGATAACAGAGAATCATGCCGTCCGGGCGCAGTTTTCTCTGCTCGTCTCTTCGTATGTCCAACGCTGTTGTCAAAAAGTCTTCCTTCCACAGTGTTCCCAGGCTTGCCGCCAGGTGTCCGCCTGCGGAGCAGCCCAAAACAATCACTCCTTCAGGTGCCACATGCCACTCAGCCTCATGCTCCCGAATAAGCGCCATAGCGGAGGCAAGCTCCGTCAGCGCCACGGGATACCGCGCCGGAGCACAGGAATATTTCAGTACCGCCGCATGGCATCCCATTGCCAAAAACTGCATGGCAAGGGCCTCTCCCTCCCTGACGGAAGTATAGGCATAAGCTCCGCCGGGGCAGATCAGCACAAGAGGGCGCATGTCAATATTAATTTCATCATAATGATCCTGAATATATGTGATCAGTCTGGCATCAGGCAGCGAACCCTGCACCTGAATGGGAAAAATCTGATTCAGCATAAACTCATCCTCCCTGTTTTAATATGCCCTGCCCCAGCATACCATCTTCTTAGCAGGCCTGCCGCAGCAGACGCAGGTGTCTGCAATGTGTTCCTGCTGAAAGGGTATATTGCGGCTGGTGACAGCAAGTTTTTCCTTGATCTTATCCTCGCATTCCCGCTCACCACACCACATAGCTTTCACAAAACCGGACTTCTCGGTGAACAGCCTCTCAAACTCCTCCATATTGGCGGCGGTATAGGTGTGCTCCTCCATGTGCTTTCTTGCTCTCTCCAGCATCTCCTTCTGGATTGTCTCCATCAGCCGGCCTGCCTCAGTCTCCAGCGCCTCCAGAGCAACCTCAATCTTCTCCCTTGTGTCGCGCCTGCAGATGACACATTTGCCCGCCTCAATATCCTTGGGGCCGATTTCCACACGAATAGGATAGCCGCGCATCTCAGCCTCAGCAAACTTGTAGCCGGGAGACTTTTCGCTGTCATCCACCTTCACACGGAAATTCTTCTTTAAAATGTCCCGAAGCTCATAAGCTTTATCCAAAACCCCCTCCTTTTTCTGCTGGATGGGAATGATGCACACCTGGACGGGAGCCACTCTGGGAGGCAGCACAAGCCCCTCGTCATCTCCGTGTACCATGATGATCGCACCTATCAGGCGGGTCGTTGCACCCCAGGAGGTCTGGTGTACATATTTCAGGGTATTGTCCTTATCTGCAAACTGAACGCCAAAGGCCTTTGCAAAGCCGTCTCCGAAATTATGGCTGGTGGCGGACTGCAAAGCCTTCCCGTCATGCATCAGAGCCTCGATGCTGTAAGTCGCCCTGGCACCCGCAAACTTCTCCTTATCCGTTTTCTGCCCCTTTATAACAGGAATCGCAAGAACCTGCTCGCAGAAATCAGCGTACAGATTTAACATCTGAATGGTCCTCTCCTCCGCCTCCTCCGCAGTGGCATGAGCAGTGTGGCCCTCCTGCCACAAAAACTCTCTGGAGCGCAGAAAAGGTCTGGTCTCCTTCTCCCAGCGAACTACGGAGCACCACTGGTTATAGACCCTGGGAAGGTCTCTGTAGGAATGAATATCATTCTTATAAAAATCACAGAACAGAGTCTCCGAGGTAGGGCGGACGCAAAGCCGTTCCTGCAAGGGCTGCAGACCGCCGTGGGTCACCCATGCCACCTCAGGAGCAAAGCCCTCCACATGATCCTTTTCCTTCTCCAGCAGGGATTCGGGAATGAACATGGGCAGGTATACATTTTCTACCCCCGTCTCCTTAAACATTGCATCCATTTGCTTTTGCATAAGCTCCCAGATTGCATACCCCGCAGGCTTGATCACCATGCATCCCTTGACGGATGTGTAATCGCAAAGCTCAGCTTTTTTCACCACGTCCGTATACCACTGGGCGAAGTCTGTCTCCATCGAGGTAATCTCCTGCACCATTTTGTTTGCTGTGTCTTTTCCTTCTTTTCCCATTTTAGCCTCCTTTATTTAACCTCCTTGACTCTGCCTCCTCATCAGCAGCTGTCAGTTCCTAAGTTCCTCGGTCGCGTTGCTCGTCAAAGGACTGATACCCTGCCTCCCCGTGCAAGCACGGACGGCAGGCTATAGTCCCTTGACTCTGCTGATTCGCGCAAAACGCCGGATTTCCAATCCACAAAGGGACCGGAAATCCGGCGGTACCACCCTAATTGATGCCTTTGTGCCATGCACACAAGCATCCATCTCTTTCGCCGCTAACGCCGACATACGCCGCACTTCATGTGGCTCGTTGACACACGCGCCATTCCATTCACAAACAGAAATCTTAGCTTCACATTTCGCACGGGACTCCGAGGCAGGTTCCAAACCTTCCGCATAAGGACCTCTCAGCCGCGCCTGCCGCCATGCTCCCCACAGCTGCCGCGCCATGTCCTCTCTCTGGAATGCTTCCGAATCTGTACTAACCCTCTTCACAGTCTTTGGTTATGTAGTGATTGTATTGCAAATACAGATAGTTTGTCAAGAAGACTTTTATGGCTTTTGCAGTTGAATGAACCGAATATTATTCGTGATTTACCACATATGGAAAACTTTCAAGAAAGCAAGCTGTCAGTTTCTCTCCCCCAGATAGATTCCCACTCGACTTTCCAAGTGCTCAATCAGCATATCCTCCGTAATTTCATCGGCAAAATACAGTTCCAGCTCCTCGGAAAGAATATTCCGCAGTTCCACCGGAAAATCTCTCCGTGGTTTTGCCTTATCTATCAGATCGTGTAACGTTTTCCCATCTAACTCTATGTTCAGATCATCCCCGATCACAATTGGCTCAAAGCCTGCTTTCGAAACCGTTGTACTCTTATTCATATCAGCAATCTGTTCCTCCAACACATCTCTGCGCACACTCAGGCTAAAATTCAAGTCATCTGCCGCGTTAGACTGCATTTCATAAGACAAGCACATTTCGATAAAGGCACATGCTATCTCTTTATCTTCTTTCGATGCCGTCCTGCGGATCGCCAGCGGAAAATTGCTGCTGATAAAATGTGTTGCTCCGGCCTTTGTGGGATAACCGATGTAATTGACATCCTCCCCATAGCAGATGCGGTACAAGGCGAGCTCATACGGCTTATTAATAGTCAGCTCATTACAAAGCACCTTTCCGCTCAGTACGGATCTGCCGGGCAATATAACATCCTCGCGGACACAATATTTTTTTGCCAACTCCAAAGCTCTGCGGAACCCAGCGCTGTCAAAATTTGTTGTCCCGGCCTCCGTATCCATCAGATAATTATCCTCTATGCCCTGGCTGATAAAGTACATGATAAAATACGTCCCATAGTCTCCGCCATATAGATTAAATATGGCTTCCAGGTCGGATCTGTCCTCAACACACTGTAAAAAAGTCTCATAATCCCAATTCTTCAGCTCCATATCTCCGGTAACCACTGTATCCAATTCGAAATCCATTACCACCCCATACAACGTTCCGTTAATTTTTCCCAGTTCAAGAACGGAGGGCAGCAGTTCCTCCGTAATCCCCATCTGTTCCACGACCGTATCCAGCGGCTCCCACAGCTTTTCCTGTTCCTCGAAGCCCGTCAGGAAGGCATCAATCAATACCGGTCCTTTCCCCGCGGTCAGTTCTGTCAGCAATGCGGTCTTGTCATAATCATTTTTCAGCTCAATATGGCAGGTTGGATACTTCCTGTTAAACGCCGCCACCACTGTCTTGTAAAACTGTCTATTGTAGTTATAAGGGGATAATGCCAGCGTAATCTGACGGATCTCCACCTCCTCAGTGGTGGGTTCCAGGCACAGATAATTATAATCTCCGGCTCCTTCATAAATGAGCGCTATCCTACCCTCCTCATCTGCCTGCATAGCCAATACATCTGAGACTATAATCCCGTGATTGATCCAGCGATATAGAGGCTCAGGATTGTTTCCGTACAGGTCGCTTCGGTAAACACCGTCACTGTCTGCATACAGCAAACTCTTCCCGTCAAGAAGCGTAAAGTAATAGAAATCCTTTTCCAGGGCTGCCAGGGGCACTGCCTTACCCCTCTCCATATCCATATACTGCAGTGTCATCAATAAACCTTGTCTCTCTTTGTCCTGCTCAGTTATGGTCCAAAAAGCAACATGGTTGTCATGCAGCGGAACGAGTCCCCGGATATAACCGTCTGCCGGAGTATATTCGGCCAGCAGCTCTCCCTCCTGTGAAGCAAGCAGACAGCGATATCCCTCTCCTGTATTCTGCACCAGATGAATGACTCCTGAGCCATCCATCGCGAAATCAGTGATACTCATGAGCGTTTCGAATGAGACGCTTTAATTCAAAAATTCCATCTGAATCTCTAGATCAATCTGAAGATTTTAATCCATCACCACAAGAAA
>JAIDME010000103.1 GCA_029050705.1 Acetatifactor sp. | reverse complement strand
TGTTCGTTGTCATATCCTCTAAGATAGCTCCGATTTCCATAATAAAGGCAACTTCACCGGCAGCGAATAAATCTCCGATGGCAATCGCCGCAATCATGGCAATGCTGATCAGCAGGGCAGAAGATATTTTACTAATTCCCTTATTATAAATGACTCTCCGTACCGCAAGATATAATAGAGGAATCCCACAGATAATAACGGTCACCCATGCAGGATCAAAAGGTAATACACTACCCGGCAAAACAATACCCGTTCTTGGAAATACAAAACTCATAACAAGAAAGATACCGCCTACAACCGTCATTGGCAGGCCTGCCAAAAAATCATTCATACGTTTTATCATAATGATACCACCTTTCTGAGAATACTTTGTTCCTTGTTGACAACTATTTTTATTAGCTGTACAATTTATATGTTATCATACACTTTGTTTTGTATTTATCTTATCAATTTCAAAGATTAAATCAACAACCAAAATGTTCTTTATGTACGATACGGAACATTTTCACTAAAATGTACGGAGATTTTATGGATAGACGACAGCAGAAAACAAGACAGGCTATTTTTAACGCATTCAGCACACTGCTTGAAAGTAAAAATTTTGGAAACATCACAGTGCAGGAAATCATAGACGAGGCAAATGTGGGGAGAAGTACTTTTTATGCCCACTTTGAAACAAAAGACAGTTTATTAAAGGCGATGTGTACGGACATATTTCAGCACGTTTTTTCAGATGATTTGGGAAATGAGGGCAATCATGATTTTTCCCATGCAGGTCATGATTTTGAAAAGGAACTCACACATATTTTATATCATCTGCAGGATAACAGAAAAAATCTGAAAGGACTTCTTTCCTGCGACAGTGGGGAAATTTTCATGGGATATTTCAAAGAATATCTGGAACAGGCATTTCCAATATTTATTAATGGACTGCATTATAATGTTCCTGCTGATTATATACTAAATCATGTTGTGTGCAGTTTTTCCGAAACAGTACGGTGGTGGATTACAGGACACGAACAATACACCCCTGAACAGATAGCGGGATTTTTTATAGAATGTATACAGAGGCAGGGGGGATAAGGTTCGTTTTTCAATTCCTTAACCAAAGTCCCATTTGTCTGTGATAGCGGCACCATATGCCAGTTAAAATTTTCACCATATTTATCAAACAAATTGCAAAAGCTTTCTTCTGCAAAGATCGTCTTCTGCTCCAAATTCTTCCCTGTTCCATTTCATTGTGGTTAGAGAGGGGATATGATATAATGACCGCAAAAGAAAAATAAGCGACTGCGAAGCAGGCATTTATTTTTCCTGCTTCCGAAGGAAGCATGGGCATATAATGAGCATACATCCGATGAAATCGGATATAAAGCGCGTTAGCGCGAGTTTGCGAGTTTAGATGATAGATTGCCTTTGAAAGGAGCATCACATGAGTATCCCCTATTCATCCACCAGAGAAATTATCAGTTCTAAAAACAGAGCAAGAATGCACACCCCGTTTGGTGCCTACGAAAATATGGAACAGGCGAAAGCGCAGGAAAAGGAGAAATCAAAGTATTATATAAATCTGAACGGAAGCTGGAAATATACCGTTTATGCATCCCCTGACGAAATCACCGAGGACTGGAGTTGTCCCGGTGAGCTTTTAGAGAGAATGGCAGAAATGCCGATTCCGTCATGCCAGGAAATACATGATATTGACAAACCGGTTTATACGAATGTCCTATATCCGTTTAACCGAAATGGCGCCGACAGAAGTTTCGAGGTGGAATTGACGCAGGGCAACTACGAATTAAACGCCCCCGATATTCCTAAAGATAACCTGACGGTCTGCTACTATCGCAATTTTCAGGTGCCGGATATCTGGGACGGCAGAAAAATATACCTGAATTTCGGCGGTGTGGAAACTGCTTTTCTCCTATGTGTCAACGGAAAAGAAGTCGGATATTCCGAGGACAGTAAGCTGGATGCGGAATTTGATATCACAGATTTCGTAAAACAGGGGGAAAATCTTCTGGCAGTACAGGTTTTTAAATACAGCCCCCAGAGTTACCTGGAAGATCAGGATTACTGGCACTTGCATGGCATATATCGGGATGTGTATCTGTATAGCAAAAATCCGTTACATATAGCAGATTATCAGGTGCAGACACTGTTTGGAGAAACCCTGAGGGATGCGAAGCTGCGCGTGCGTATATGGCCTGAGACAGGGGCAGCCTTGTATGGAACCTGTTCCGCCAGGATAACTCTTTTTAGTGAAAGCGGAGCGCAGGTGATGGTCTTTCAGACAAAAACCTTCTCTGAATACTGTGCTTATCTGCATGCAAAATATGTGATAGAAGAATCTATTCCGGTACCGGCTCCCAAACTCTGGGATTGCGAAAAGCCGTACCTTTATACTTTCGTAGTGGAACTGTTGGATGGACAGGGCAATCAGGCAGATATCGAGAGCAGCCGTGTAGGATTTCGGGAAGTACGCATAGATCAGGGAGTGCTGCAGCTGAACCGCCGGCGACTCATCGTGCGTGGTGCGAACTTACATGAACACAGTGCTTATACAGGCCGCAGCGTAACGGAGAAAGAGTTGGTGGATCAGCTTCTAAAGCTGAAAGAACTAAATTTCAATGCGGTTCGCACCAGTCACTATCCGAAAAGTTCCCACTTTTATGACCTGTGTGATCAATTAGGTCTCTATGTGGTGGATGAAGCGAATATTGAAACCCATGGCTATGGAGGAGGATTAAGTGATCATCCGGCCTGGACAGATGCCTATATGCAGCGTGGTGCCCGCATGTGTCTGCGGGATAAAAATCATCCCTGCGTCATCATTTGGAGTCTGGGAAATGAGTCCGGCGTCGGCGCCAACCATGCGGCTTTGTATGGATGGCTGAAATTTTATGATAACCGTCTGGTACAGTACGAATCAGGCGGTTCCCTCATTGGCACCAGTGATATTATTGCGCCCATGTATCCAAACAGGGAATGGATTGAAGACTGTATGGCAAGCGGGGATGAAAGACCTTTTATCATGTGTGAATATGCTTATGCAAAAAGCAACAGCAACGGAAATTTTGCCGAATATTGGGAATTGATCCGCAAATACCCGCGTTTTCAGGGCGGATTTCTTTGGGACTTTATTGATAAAGCCATTGCGCAAAAAGGTGATGAGGGAGAGATCAGCTTCCGCTATGCCGGTGCTTTTGAAGAGGATATCAAAGATTCGGTTCCTGATATGTGCCTCAATGGCATTCTGTTTGCAGACTTGAGCCAGAAACCGGCAGCGGAGGAAATAAAAGTCTGCCAGGCACCGCTTTATTTAAAATACAACAGCTGGCATGGCATGTTCGGAGCATACTATCTCCACAATGAGTGTTTTGATTCTGATCTGTCTGAATTAGAGTTTAGCTGGGAATTACTTAACAACGGGGAATGTGTGCAGAAAGGTATTTTAGATGATATAAGTGTACTGCCGGGAGAAGCTGTTCCAATTGCGTTACCTTATGATCCTGCACTGGTACAGGGCGAATCTTTCTGGAATTTATATGCTAGATTGAAAGAAGATTGCTTTTTTGCAAAAGCCGGCCATTTGGTATACAAAATTCAGTTGGCGGCAGAGGGTTCACAGGTGTACCGCGAGGATACCGATCTATGGTCTGACCAGCCTCTTAATGTCTCTGAGGATGAGACATACATTGATATTACTGGAGATGGCCTGCAGATTATATATAATAAAAAGGAGGCAGGGCTGTGGCTGTGTCGCATCGGAGAACAGGAATTGTTTTCCAATGTAAAGAACCGCTTTATGAGGGCACCCACAGGTATTGATGAAGGATGTTCAGATAATAACTGCTATTTTACGGACTGGAAACGGGAGTCTCTGGATAACCCGGACTTTATTGTGACAAAAACTCGCTGGCGCAGTGCTGTAAACGTTGTGTTTTTGGAAGAAGAACTTTTATTCTGTAATGGGAGACTCAAATTGGAGAGAGAATATCAGATAAGCATGAAAGGTATTCGGATGATCACCGGAGTCGCGAACAGCGTTATGGCGGACACACTGCCACGAATAGGACAGAGTTTTGAATTGCCGAAATCTTTTGAAAAGCTAAGCTGGTATGGCCGTGGGCCCCAGGAAAACTATGCCGACAGGAAGAGTTGTGCCTTTGTCGGAGTTTATACAGATACAGTGCAAAATCAGCATATTCCCTATGTAAAGCCCTGTGAATGCGGGGGCAAGGAGGACGTGCGGTGGCTGGAAATCAAAGATGCAGAGGGAAGGGGCATGCGAATTACAGGAAGTAATTTATTCCATTTTTCTGCACTTCCCTGGACATTGGAACAATATTTACATGCAAATTACCAGGATGAGCTGGGCGAAAGTAAAGGAGTCAGCCTGATCGTGGATGGAAAACATGCGGGCCTGGGCGGTGATACCGGCTGGACCAGGAATATTCATCCTGAGTACCGAATTTCTGCGGGAAATTATTTCTATGAACTGAAATTGCAGTGGATCGGATAAAATGTACATCTACCGGTGTTCCATTATCCAATTACATACACTTTTTGCAAAGTCCGGGATTGCCTTATTCAAGAAATGTATAGTTAATTGGTAAATGGAACACTAGCTTTTAACAGGAGGCTTCCAGGGCGGCGGACACAGCAATGTTGTTCTGCCTATATCAGGCAAAACATCGTAGATTGAACATCCCATTATCTTCTCAAAGTATTCTTTGTTTTTAAATGTAATATCCCATCCTTTGATGTATGTTTCCATAATGCCGTATCTACGTGTTACATCAACAAATCTTTTTTCCAAAATAACAAACCCATAATCCGTTGCCAGCGCATCACATATCTGAATCAACTTGTCATAATCATCTTCTTCACATCGCAGTATGTAATCCTTTATCGCCTTTTCTTCTTCTGTGGCGGGCTCATAACTAAATTCATCTTTCATAAGAGGGTATGAATGCGTCATGCAGATTTTTGCCACTTCATCCCACCCTTTATCCAATGAATACTTATAGCCCTCATAAACATGTTTAGGGATATTAACAATTCCTACTCTGCGGCCAATATCATGTAACAATCCAATGATATATGCCTTATTCTCATCGAGATCCGGCATCTTTGAAGTTATATTTCTTGCGGCAATTCCGACATTAACAGAATGTTTTACCCATGGACCGGGATTTAATTCGCCTGCCAGTTTTAATTCTCTTTCTGCTTCTTCGATTGTTGGTAACATATCTTAACCTCCATCAAATACCGATTGTCAGTACAATTATAAATCTATTTCAGCAAGTGTCCATCCATGAGGTTAAGTAAACCCTCAACAATCCCTTTATAATGTGTAGAGAATCTGATATCCCGCTCTAAACAATTATGCAGATCAATATCAAAACGGATAAATCTGTCAACCACATGAGCAGATATTTTCTTTCTGTAATCATCATTAAATTCATATCTGTAAATTTTTATATTTCCCAGCAATTCTTCCTGAATTAACCTTTCATACAAATCAACAACTATAATTTCGTTCTGCACTGCCACCTCTTTATCACAGACCAATTCCGCACTCCATGATGTTAAGCCTCGCTGAAAACCTTCATCGTCAACCACATATACCGAACAGCTTTTCCCTTGTTTTTTACTCGAACCCAAATTTAACATTCTCTCTTATAAATTAACATTCCGTTACCATAAGGATCATCTTCTGCTCCAAATTCTTCCTTTATAAATTCATAGCCATTCTTTTCAAGGACTCTCACAGAAGCGTTATTTCCACGCATAACACGTCCATATAAAATGTTTATTCCGAAAGTTTCTGTTACATACTCTGTCATCGCTTTTAAAAGTTCAGTCGCATATCCTCTCCCACTATACTTTTTACATATTACGTAACCTATTTCTACCTCATTGGAATTTTCTTCAACCTCATTCACACCTGTATCACCTATCAATTCCCCTGTTTCTTTCAGCTCGACAGCTAATACATATGGTAAACGTTTGCTGTTCACGCAGTCAACATAGAATTTGATCGCTCCTTGAGTTTCCTCCATATCTGCATAACTTTCGTTTGGAATCCACTTTTTTACCTCTTCTTCCAAATGGTTTTCATATAAGCGACCGGCATCTTTCATCTCAAATTTTCTAATCCTCAAATGCTCTGTTTCAAATATATATTCCATGTCCTTTTCGTCCCTAAATTCATAACATTAAGATATATCTCTTTCACACTTCGCTTTCGACAATACGTTTTTACGAATCTATTTTACTCCTATTCCCCTCAAAACTTCTGTTGTTGTTTTACCTGTATTCATTAATTCCAAATCGCATTTATCATATGGCAAAAGCTGGTTATTTCTCAATTTTATCATCTCGTAATTTTTTCTGATTCTATCTGTATTTTCTACTATTGATTTTTTTATAGACGGCTTATCTATGTTGTCTGTATTACTGATGATATTTTCCAGTGTTCCAAATGTGCGTAAAAGCAAAGCTGCTGTTTTAATGCCAATCTTTTCCGCACCTTTTATATTGTCCGCAGTATCGCCCACCAGAGATTTAAAATACGCATACTGATCAGGATAAATACCATATTTTTCAATAATATACTGAGAGGAACATATCATTGTTTTTTCACCCCGATACCTTAATATTGAAACACGTTCACTGATCAGCTGAAAGAAATCACTGTCAAGGGAACTTATAACAATATCAGTATCCTCGCAAAAGGACAGGGCATAACTTGTTATCATATCGTCGGCTTCACAGTTGGTTGTTTCTATGTAGTTTATGCCCAAATAATCCAATGCCCTATAAACATCCGGCAGTTGTGAGAACGGATTTTCTTCTTCACTGACCCTACTATAGTCAATTCTGTTTGCTTTATAATCAGCATCTATTTCACAACGGCTATTTTCATGTTCTCCATCAAATACAGCAAGAATATGAGTAGGCTCAGCCTTTCGTATTATCTTTAACAATGCTCCTACAAATCCAAGCGTTCCTTGTATTGCTTTTCCCTCACCATTAACAATTCTGGCCGGCATGCCATAAAACATTTGAAAAAACAAATTACTGCCATCAATTATCAATAACTTATCCATATATTTTCTCACCTTTCCTTTATATTACTTACAAGCCAAATATATGGGGTAAGTTCATTCTATGCAAACTTCCATCAGCAATTTTAATTATATCACTTCCGGCTTCCATCTACCACAATAACATTATTGCATATTTAGTAAAAATGTGTTATACAGGAATGGTACTGGATTGCGAAAACATTTTGATAAAAAGCGATCCGGACATCTTCCGGCAGCAAACGGATAGCTGTGATATATATCCGTACGGGCTGATCTGAAGATAACCTCTGATTATACCGGGAGGAATAAACCATATGGGACGAGAATACTTAGAGCAGGAATCCATCAGGGCAAATTCAAGTCGACGCAAATTTTTTTTGGGTCTGTTTGTATTTTTTACCTGTGTTTCCGCATTTCTTTATTTTACAGTAGGAAACTCCATTGACTTAAGTAAACCGGATGATAAAAAGCTGTTTGTCATATTTGTCGTTATGGCAGGGCTTATGTTGTTTTGCACGGCATTCCAACTGATGATATCCATACTGCCTGCCAAAAACGGCAAAAATCTTTTTCTTCCTCTTGGGGAAAATACCAGAGAGGCAGTGGCAGAAATTATTAACAGGGAGGCTGCAGAAGGGAAAATTTTGTATGAAGGATTCATGAATCACAACACCATAAAAAAGTACAGCGAAAGAATCACAATACTTCCCTCATATGTACTTCTTATCACAGAAATAGATAAAATAACTGCCATTCCGCGTGATAAAATTTATTGGATATGCGCCCAGCAAGGATACAAGGGCGGACCTTATTATGTGCGTTTGCTGATATTTACGGAGAAAATGCTCATAGACTTTACCGGGAATGATATTGATCATACCATGGAAATAGCAGAGAATATTTATCAGTACATACCAAATGTTTTTAAAGACTATGATACGCAAAATCGTACACCGGATTTCCCTTATATATTAGAAAAACTCTATAATGAAAACCGCGCTGAATTTATACGTCTTTATGAAGAGGAGAAGCAGAAATCACGGTAAAATACCATTGTTGGAACTTCAACACATTAAAGTTAAAAATTTAACAATCAGAAATGCAACTGTTGAAGACGCAGATTTATTATCATCATGGTGGAATGATGGAAAGATTATGGCTCATGCAGGTTTTCCAAATGGAATTGGTAAAACTGCTTGTGAAATTGCTGAAGATCTCAAAGAGGACAATGATGAGGACAGACGTCTGATCATTGAACTTGATAAAAGACCTATTGGCGAGATGAGTTATGGCAGGGTAGGCGAAGATACAGTTGAAATCGGAATTAAAATCTGTGATTTTTCAGAGCATGACAAGGGGTATGGAAAAATACTTTTGAGCATGCTTATCATTTCATTATTCGAGGACATGGGATATAAAAAAGTAATTCTTGATACAAATGCAAACAACAAGAGAGCGCAGCATGTTTACGAAGAACTCGGTTTTAGAAAGCTGCAGGTCAGAGAAAATTCATGGCGAAACCAGTTGGGTGAGTTGCAGTCAAGTATTGACTATGAAATGTATCTGGAAGATTTTGTGAATTTCGCAAAATAATTACATTGCAAAAAGCACTTAGGTAAAATCTAAGTGCTTTTCTGAGAGTATGAAAGTTTTTCTGTAAATAGCTATAAGTGATAGGTCTTCTATGATAAAATCTAAATCATAGGAGGCCT
>JAIDME010000102.1 GCA_029050705.1 Acetatifactor sp. | reverse complement strand
CAAATTTCGCATGTCCTGCCATACTGTTACTCCTCTTTGCTTCTGATTTATTCTTCCGGCTGTTCCTCCGGCTCCGCAAGCTTTGTGACAAGTACGCTCTGTATCACCTTGTTCTCCACAGTGAGAACCTTAAAGTGAAAGCCGCTGTAATCCATATCAAACTGCTCGTCCGGCTCAGGAATCCTGTCCATTCTGGAAATCAGGAATCCGTTCAGCGTCTCAAAGTCTTCGTCCTCAAAGGAAATTCCGAAGCGCTCCTCCAGTTCCTTCAGCGGTGTTATACCCTCAATGACATATTCGTCATTTCCTTTCTCCTCGATGTACTCGCTCTCCACGTCATACTCATCCAGGATATTACCCACGATTTCCTCCAGAATGTCCTCCATAGCCACCAGTCCGTCCGTCTGACCATACTCGTCCACCACAATAACCATCTGCAGCTTTTGAGCCTGCATCTCCCTGAACAACTCGTCAATATTTTTGGTCTGGGGCACAAAACAGGGCTCCCGCATCAGTCCCTCCAGCTCCCGAAGCGGCACATCCTGTTTTTCACCGGAACCGTGGAAACGCATGGCATCTTTTAAATGCAGAATACCTACAATATGGTCAATGTTTTCCTCATAGACCGGATATCGGCTGTTCTTTCCGTCCAACATAAAGGTAATCGCATCCTTCAGCAGCGTGTCTGCATCAATAGCCACCACATTGTTGCGGTGTGTCATGATGTTCTGAGCCTCCTTGTCGCCAAGTTCAAAGATATTGGAAATCATCTTCGCCTCACTGGCCTGGATAATCCCCTGCTCATGGCCCTCGTTCACCATATGAATGATTTCTTCCTCTGTCACATCGCCTTCGTTTGCGTCACTGCCAACGCCGAACAGCTTTAAGATACCCTTCACCGTCACCGTCACAAGCCCTGTAAAGGGCGAGAGCAACTTCGTCACAAAGTAGACCGGGTTAATGCATGCATACGCCCATTTCTCCGGCATTCTGGCCGCAATCTTCTTTGGCAGAAGAACCCCCAGTGTCAGTGTTATG
>JAIDME010000101.1 GCA_029050705.1 Acetatifactor sp. | reverse complement strand
TCCTTAATGTCATCGTTTAACCGGTTTAAAAAAGTGCCGCTTTCCTGTTCCATAAAACAATCATACCGCACTGCCATAAGTTTTTCCGTGACATCCTGCCTTAACTTCCGGATCAGATTAATACCGAGTTTTCCCGAAGTATATCTCTGCGCATAGACAAAAATGACCCATACAACGGCTATACAGCATAATAAGACAAGAGCAGTCCAAAGGCTGCTTCCGTTACCGCTCAACGTTTCTGCAATGACATTGTTCATGATTGTCGAACATGCAACTGTCATAACTGACGACAGCAACGAAAAAAATAATACACTTACTATTTCTCTTTTATAGCAAATTAAATATCGCAGCAGAAATTGTTTTTTCATATCCCCCGCTCCTTCTTAAAGCTCAAATAATCTTATCATAAAATTTTTCTAAAAAAAATGTCTTTTTTTATTTTTTTGGAAATGATTTGCCATAAACAGCAGGCAATAATATCATTGAAAAACAGTAAGAAAAGAGTATAATGAGATATAGATATTTTACATAATTTAACATAAAGGGGGAATTGGGCAATGGGTGAAAAAAGTACTACAAAATGGTCCAAAAGTATTGCGACGGTCATTGTGCTGATGATATTGGGCATGATAGCTGTAACGGTAGTAGTTCTCGGGGCCCTTGGAATTTCTTTTTTGAGAAAGTCCATGGACCAGAATCTGGCTACTTATGAAGAGGCGATGACTGAAGGTTATAGTCTTGAGATCAAATCGGAAATTCAGGGTGCAGTTTCCATTGTTCAGGGTTACTATGACCGCAGCCAGGCAGGAGAACTGACGGAAGAAGAAGCAAAAGAACTGGCGAAAGAGGAAATCCGTGTCATGCGGTATCGTGACGATGGTTCGGGGTATATGTGGATTGATGATACAGATTATATTTTGGTTATGCACCCGATCCTGCCTGAGCAGGAAGGCAATAACCGGTATGATCTGACTGACCAGAACGGTGTAAAGATTATACAAAGCATTATGCGGTCTGCGGAGGCGGGCGGCGGATACAATCAATTTTATTTTACCAAGGCTGATGGGGTGACGGTGGCACCGAAATATGCTTATTCTGAAAAATTTGAGCCCTGGAACTGGGTCATTACGACAGGAAATTACATCGATGACATGACGGCGGAAATCGAGGCAAAGGAAGCGGAGATCAAGGCGCAGTTCTATCATATGCTGCTCACCTATGCAGGGAGCATTGCGGCCATACTGATAGTGGTGACGGTGATATCCGTGATCTGCGGCAGACGGCTGGCCGGCGGCATCAGAAGGGTGGAAGCTAATCTGCGGAAAATTGAGGAAGGAGATCTCTCCTTTGAGATTGATCCGAAATTGGTAAAGCGTTCCGATGAGATCGGAAAGATCGCACAATCCCTGAATCAGGTGAAGCTTTCTCTGGCGGGCATGATCGGCGATGTAAGCAATGCAAGCATACAGCTCAAAAAGAGCAGTGAAGATTTCAGCAGTAAGTTCGGCGACATCACATCTAACATTCAAAATACCAACCGGGCTGTAGAGGAGATGGCTAAAGGGACGGAAAGCCTTGCGCAGGAGACGGAGGTCGTAAATGAAAAAGTACACCGGCTGGGCGGTGTTATTGATATTGAGAAGGATGAAATAGATAAACTGGGTGCGTCGGTAGAGACAATGATGAAGTTTTCGGATAACGCATCCGAAAGTATTAAGACCCTTTACGAAATAACGGAAAGTACAACGAGTGTGATTCAGGAGGTGGCAGAGCAGACGAAGCAGACCAGCGAGTCCGCCACACACATTAATACAATGTTAGAGGTTATAAAAGATATGGCATCCCAGACGAACCTGCTTTCTCTGAATGCGAGTATTGAATCCGCACGCGCCGGAGAAGCAGGAAGGGGCTTTGCCGTTGTTGCAGAGGAAATCCGCACACTTGCTGAAAAATCTGCGGAGAGCGCGGCCGGAATTGAAACGATTGTAAAAGAGCTTACCATGAACGTGGAAATTTCTACAGACAGAATGCAGAAAGTTATGACAAGTGTGTCAGAACAGCAGAAACAGCTTCAGGAGACAAAGAATGCATTTGATAATCTGTATAAGGAAATCAACAGCGTAGATGAGGTCGCAGCGGCGATAGGAAAGCAGACTGAGATTTTGAACGAGCTGAAAGTGGTGGTATCGGATTCAGTAACTAATCTGGGAAGCGTAGTGGAACAAAGCTCCGCATCTGCAGAGGAAACAAGCGCGGGTATGCAGATTGTTGCGGAGTCCATTAAGGAATGCTATGAGGATACCCAGACGCTGGTAGAGCTCAGTGAAATGCAAAACGAGAAGACCCGGAGATTCACGTTATAAGAATTAAAATTAAAAAAGAATATACTGCACATTAAAGTTTTCTAACGTGCCTTACTTCCCGTTGTTTTTTTTCAATATGTCTAGTACAATGTAACTGTTCAGAACCATACAAAACAGGCTCTGAACAGTTACATTATTTTTTACAGCAGAAGGGAGAATTGATATGAGCGGCGATTCCTTTCGTAACAGAAGAAACGGATTTACAACAATGGATGGGGGACAGACAGGCAATCCTAAGAAAGTGTCTAACGGGAAAATAGCCGGAATCGTGGTGGCGGCGCTGGCAGTGGTCATCATCCTGTTTAATTCCACCTACGAGATCAAGGAGCAGGAACAGGCGGTGCTGATCACATTAGGCAAGGCAACTGCAGTGACCGACCCCGGTCTGCACTTTAAGATTCCTTTTATTCAGCAGGTGAGAAAGGTCAACACTACCATACAGGGATTTTCCATCGGCTACAACACCTCCAGCAATGAAGTGGTTGCGGATGAGTCCCTGATGATCACTTCCGACTTTAATTTCATTGATGTTGATTTTTATGTGGAATACCGCTACAGCGATCCCGTAAAGGCGGTTTACGCTTCCCAGAATCCTCTGGGAATTTTGCGCAACATCAGCCAGAGCTGCATCCGTACGGTGATCGGCAGCTACTCTGTTGACGATGTGCTGACCACCGGGAAAAATGAAATTCAGGCAACCATTAAGGAAATGATCATCAACCGGCTGGATGATCAGGACATAGGAGTTCAGCTGGTAAATATTACCATTCAGGATTCCGAGCCGCCCACCGCGGAGGTCATGGAAGCCTTTAAGGCGGTGGAGACTGCAAAACAGGGCAAGGAGACAGCGCTGAACAATGCCAACAAGTACCGCAATGAGCAGATTCCTTCCGCACAGGCAAGAGCGGACGGTATCCTCAAGGATGCCGAGGCGCAGAAGACCGAGCGGATTAACGAGGCAACTGCTCAGGTAGCCCGGTTTAATGCCATGTATGCGGAATATGTCAAAAATCCTGCCGTGACAAGGCAGCGTATGTTCTTTGAAGCAATGGAGGAAGTGCTTCCTGACCTGAAGGTTATCATTCAGAGCGAGGGAGGCAACCTGCAGACTATTTATCCTCTTGAGTCCTTTACCGGAGATTCCGGCAGCAATGGTTCGGCCGGCAGCAGCTTCGGCAGTAATGGTTCCGGCAGCGGCAATTCTGCCGTGAATAATCCGGCAGCGGACGGCTCTGAGAATAATTAAGGAGGCTTGCGATCATGAAGACGGTGAAAAAAGTTGTTTTGGCGATTGTAATCTTTGTAGTGGTGATTACCGGTGCATCCTGCATCGTAATTACAGGTGAAAATGAATACAGCCTGATTCGTCAGTTCGGAAGGATTGACCATGTGGTATCCGAGGCCGGTATCAGCTTTAAGATTCCTTTTATTCAGAGTGCGGATACGCTGCCCAGGCAGACACTGCTGTATGACCTTTCACCCTCCGATGTCATTACCAGTGACAAAAAGACGATGATCTGTGACAGCTATATTCTGTGGCATATTGTGGATCCTGTTAAATTTGCTCAGACCCTGAATGGCTCCGTTGCTGCTGCTGAGGGGCGTCTGGATGCCATTGTCTATAACTCCACAAAAAACATCATCAGCAGCACTTCACAGGATGATGTGATCTCAGGACGCAACGGGGCGCTTTCCCAGGCGATTCTGGAGAACATAGGAACATCTCTGGATCAGTACGGCATTGAGATTCTGGCCTATGAGACCAAAAAGCTGGATCTGCCCAGCGACAATAAGGCGGCTGTTTACGAGCGCATGATTTCCGAGCGTGACAATATCGCCGCAACCTACACCGCGGAGGGAAGCTCCGAGGCGCAGATCATCCGAAACACCACCGACATGGAGGTGACGGTCATGCTCTCCGAGGCGGAAAGAGAAGCGGCAATCCTGATCGCCGAGGGCGAGGCGGAGTATATGAGAATCCTGTCTGAGGCTTACAATGATGAGACCAAGCAGGAGTTTTACTCCTTTGTCAGGAGCCTGGATGCGTTGAAGCTCTCCATGCAGGGCGGCAATAAAACCATCATTCTCTCTCCCGATTCTCCCATTGCCCAGATTTTCTATGGAAAGTAGTGCATCTATTCGGGCGGCATTGACAGCCGCCCGAATTTGTGATACATTTTCCTTAAGAAACAGGGTGATCGAGAGAAAGAAAGGAAGACTTTTGTGAAAGAACTCATTTCTTTAATCATTGCGGCAATCCTGTCCGGCACTGCAGGCGTAAGTCATTTTTCATGTGATGTGTATGGCTGTACCATCGAGGGAAAGCATGAGCACAGCTATTGTGATGAGTACGGCTGCACTATTGAGGGAGAGCATGAGCACAGCTATTGTGACGTGTACGGCTGCACCATCGAGGGAAAGCATGAGCACAGCTACTGTGATGAGTACGGCTGCACCATCGAGGGAGAGCATGAACACAGCTACTGTGACGTGTACGGCTGCACCATCGAGGGAGAGCATGAGCATGGTTCCTGCGGGATTGCGGGCTGCACACGGGCAGGAGAGCACAGCCACGGCGGAAGCGGGCATCATTCCGGGCATAGCGGGCATCATTCTGGAAACAGCAGAGGCCATCACTAACATATTTAAAATGAATGCGTGAGATTAAGAGTCTGGCATTGGGAATGTCATAGGGGTGGCATTTATTGCCTGACTCTTTTTGTTTCAGGAAAAGGAGATTATGTATGACAGACATTATTGTGATCGGTGCGGGAGTCACGGGATGCGGAATCGCCAGGGAGCTGGCGCGTTATGACTGGAAAGTGACTGTGCTTGAGAGAGCTTCCGACGTGTGTGAGGGTACTTCAAAGGCCAACAGCGGTATTGCTCATGCCGGATTTGACGCCCTTCCCGGCACCATGAAGGCAAAACTGAATGTGGAGGGAAACAGGTTGATGGAGGCTCTGTCCAAAGAGCTGGATTTTCCCTTCAGGAGAAACGGTTCCCTGGTGCTGTGCTTCGACGAGGAGGACAGGCCGAAGCTTCAGAAGCTTTTGGAGCAGGGGCAAAAAAACGGTGTGAAGGAGCTCAGGATCATTGAGAGAGAGGAGCTTAAGGGACTTGAACCAAACATTTCCGACACTGCGGTGGCAGCTCTGTATGCGCCCACGGGCGGCATTGTCTGCCCCTTTAACCTCACCATAGCCCTGGCGGAAAATGCGGCGGTGAATGGGGTAGAATTCAGGCTGAATACTGAGGTGCAGAAGATTGAAAAGATACCTGAGGGCTACCGCGTTATCACGAATCAGGGTGTGCTGGAGAGCAGGGTAGTCATAAACGCCGCAGGCGTCTACGCAGACCGCTTTCACAACATGGTCAGTGAGAAAAAGATTCGGATCATCCCCAGAAAAGGCGAGTACTGCCTGATGGATAAGAAGGTGGGAGATTTTGTCACCAGGACAATTTTCCAGCTGCCCACCAAATACGGCAAGGGCGTGCTGGTGACGCCTACGGTTCACGGCAATCTGCTGGCAGGACCTACGGCGGTGGATATAGACGATTATGAGGGAGTGAATACTACAAGAGCGGGCTTGGAGGACCTGATGAAGCGGGCGGGACTAAGCGTGGAGGGGCTTCCCTCCAGGCAGGTCATAACATCCTTTGCCGGACTCCGTGCCCATGCGGTCACGGAGGATGAGGACTTTATCATCGGGCAGGCTGAGGATGCTCCCGGCTTCTTTGATGCGGCAGGGATTGAGTCCCCGGGTCTGACCTGTGCACCTGCTCTGGGAAAACATCTGACAGCCCTGGTGCTGGAGTATCTGCCTGCTGCAGAGAAGAAGGATTTTGTTGCCGAAAGAAAGGGAATCCCAAGCATGGCGCTTGCCGGCCCGGAGGAGAGACAGCGGCTGATACAGGAAAATCCCCTTTATGCCGATGTTGTGTGCCGCTGCGAGCTGGTGACGGAGGGTGAGATTATGGATGCCATCCACAGGCCGCTGGGAGCAACTACCCTGGACGGCGTAAAGCGCCGCACCAGAGCCGGTATGGGACGCTGTCAGGCGGGCTTCTGTTCACCCAGGACAGTTGAAATACTGGCCAGGGAGCTTGGAAAGGATATGGCGGAAATCGGCAAGAATGACGAAGGCAGCGAGTTCCTCACGGGCTACAATAAGGACGGGATTTCATGAACAAATTGCAGACGAAGGAACACAATGGAGCGCGGCAGCGCGATAGAGAAATGAGGTTAAAATGAAAAAAGAGCTGGTAATAATCGGAGGGGGTCCCGCAGGACTTGCGGCGGCTATCGCGGCAAAGGAAAACGGCGTGGACGACCTGGTGATCATAGAGAGAGACGGAAGGCTGGGAGGAATTCTGAACCAGTGTATACATAACGGTTTCGGTCTGCATACCTTTAAGGAGGAACTGACAGGCCCTGAGTATGCAGGAAGATATATTGATAAAGTGCTGGAACTTGGGATTCCATATAAGCTGAACACCATGGTGGTCGACCTGACACAAGTGTCAGAAGACACGGATGCAGGAAACGGTAATGAGAAGACGGATGAGGCGGCATCCCGCGTTCAGAGCGGCTCCAAGCTGGTGACCGTGATGAATCGGCAGGAAGGATTGTACACCATTGAGGCGAAAGCGGTCATCCTGGCCATGGGATGCCGTGAGCGGTCCAGAGGAGCGCTGAACATTCCGGGATATCGGCCTGCAGGCATTTATTCCGCGGGGACAGCTCAGCGGTATGTTAACATGGAGGGCAGGATGCCCGGCAAAGAGGTGGTCATACTGGGCTCCGGTGATATCGGGCTCATCATGGCCCGCCGTATGACGCTGGAGGGAGCAAAGGTGAAGCTGGTGGCTGAGCTGATGCCTTATTCCGGCGGGTTGAAGAGGAATATTGTACAATGCCTGGATGACTTTGGAATTCCACTGAAGCTTAGCCATACGGTGGTTGACATCAAGGGAAAGGAAAGAGTGGAAGCTGTGGTGGTGGCTCAGGTGGATGAACGCTCTACCCCAATCCCCGGCACCGAGGAGGAGATTGCCTGTGATACTCTGCTCTTGTCCTGCGGACTGATTCCTGAAAATGAATTGTCGGGAAATTTAGGGGTGGAGATGAATCCCGTCACCAACGGACCCAGGGTTAACGAGAGCCTGGAGACAGATAAGGAGGGCGTATTTGCCTGCGGCAATGTACTGCACGTACATGATCTGGTGGACTATGTATCGGAAGAGGCCACCCAGGCGGGAAAATGTGCGGCGGCATATCTGCAGGGCAGATTGTCGGCCGGTGAAACTGCGGAACCGGGGAGGGCTGGAAAGCAGATTCCTATCAGGGCCGTGGACGGAGTCCGCTATACGGTTCCGGCGTCCCTGGATCCTCACAGAATGGAGGAAACCCAGGTGGTGCGTTTCCGTGTGGGAAATGTGTACAGAGATGCGGCAGTGGAGGTTTCCTTTAACGGGAAAGTGGTGAGCAGCAGGAAGAAAAAGGCGCTTGCCCCCGGCGAAATGGAGCAGGTTATTTTGAAAAAAACGGATTTGGAGCAGTTTGAAGGGCTGGAGGAAATCACGTTTGCCATCCGCCGGAGTTGAGGCACCGGGCGGTTGGACAGCCATGACCGCAGACGGAACGGCCATGGCAGGATCAGTGTTACTAAAGTTTCAAATATTGATATTAATGTCCGCCGGAGGCGGGCATGGGGGTATAAAAATGGAAAAGAAAGAATTTGTCTGCATAGGATGCCCATTGGGATGCAATGTGACCGTGGAGGCAGAAGGAAAGGAAATAAAGAGTATTACAGGAAATACCTGTCCCAGAGGAGCGGACTATGTGACCAAAGAGTTGACAGACCCCAGACGTATTGTCACCAGTCTGGTGCGGGTCAGCGGCGGGGAGCTTCCCGTTGTCTCGGTGAAGACTGCGGCGGATATTCCCAAGGATAAGATCGGAGACTGCATCAAGGTGCTGAAGGAAATTGAACTGTGTGCGCCAGTCCGCATAGGAGACGTAGTGGCGGAGAACGTGTGCGGCAGCGGCGTGAATGTCATTGCAACCAGGCATGTGGCAGCAGTATAGTGCTGCCATGAGGCCGATGGAAGCTGTATGAGTGCCCTGCTGCCACAGATTGCAGCAGCAGGGAGCATCAGTATTGTTCGTGTTATGCCTGTGCCGCTTCTTCCTGCAGCTTTTTCAGAGCCAGGTGGATGTGCTCCGAATCGAAAGGTTTCGTAACGTATCCGGAAGCCTTGTATTGAATCGCAGTCTGAATAGAAGCTTCGGAATTGTCAGCTGTCACCATAATAACCTTTACGGCAGGATATTTTTCCTTCACCTGTTTCAAAATATCCAGGCCGTTTTCATCCGGAAAATGAATGTCCAGAAATAGAACCTGAGGAATACTTTTGCTCATGGCTGCCCACAGCTCCGTGCTGTTTTCGGCGCTCCCTGTGCAGCGGTATCCTTCTTTTTCCAGCATGTCTTTCATGCATGAGCGGAGGAACTCCGCGTCATCGCAGATCATGAAGGTTTCTTTACCCACTCTGTCAAGCAGCTCATCCGTTGTAACGTGAAAGAAATCTGCCAGGGCGCAGAGCATTGTGATGTCCGGCAGGGTACTTCCTGTTTCCCACTTGGATACTGCGCCCACTGTGACACCCATCTCGGCGGCGAGAGTCTCCTGTGTAATATTCATTTTTTTACGCAATACATAAATCTGTTTTCCGATATTCATGTAAAATGCCTCCTTTTTGTTTGTCAGGGCCCTATGTGCTCATTATAGCGAATGCGGCCCGAAGGTACAATGGAGCTCCCGGCAAGAAATTTTCCTGCCGGGAAAGTAACGTAACAGTTCAGCCATGAAATACTTTGTAGGCTGTGCGTGGATGCTTGCATACAAAGCACTGATTACAAAGTATTTCATGAGCGGAGCGCCCTCATATGAAATAAAAGGTGAGCCGCAAAGCGGCGACGGATGCGAAGCAGACGCTTTTATGAATGTGAGCGGCTGAACTGTTACAAGTAAACAGCAGATGTAGATGTAAGGCAGGGCACTTATGCCTGAATATCCTTCCTGCAATATTTCACATAAGCCGTGACCACACCGGCCACGCAAAACACAAAACCGACAGCTGTCATCGGACCGTCCAGGCTGCCGCTTGCCACAATATCCGCACCGTCTGAATAACCGAAGGGCGTAATATATTTCAGAAATTCTGCAGATTCCGATATGTTTGCCACCAGGTTCAGGAAGTACATTACGACGGCAATTCCCAGGCCCACACCAACACTGCCCTTTCTCATAAAAGCGGATACGCCAAAGCATATGCCGGCCAACTCAATCTGCAAAAGAAAATAGGCAAGATGCATCAGATTTAGTTCTTTCCATAAAACCTTCTCGCCTATGGCGGTAATGGAACCCACAGAGAGCAAGTAAATGATCAGGTTCATGGCAACAATCTGCACAAAAACCGCAAGCAGCTTCTCCGTGATGATCTGCACACGGCTGACGGGATGTGTCAGCAAAAATTCCGCCGTTCGGCCATTTTCTTCCTTGCTTAAGATACTGACCGCGCAGAGAGAGGCAAAAAAAGCTCCCCCTAAGCCCAGTATATTACCGCACTCAACAGCATAAAAACCGATCAAGGTGCCGAAATTCAGTCTGTCCATACCGAATGCGGCGGTGAAAGCACCCATGGAAGAAAATATATCACCAATGTTCCCCATCTGCTCCTTCATCTCCGGATACAGGAATATGCAGACCGCCAGAAGCACTCCTATGGCTCCTGTCCAGATGATAAATGAATTCTTTCCCTGCCGCAGCTCATGCTTTATCAGTGTCATGCTTTATCACCGTCCTTTTCATAATAGTGCATGAATATTTCCTCCAGGTCCGGCTCCGACACGGACAGATCGGAAACCCGGCCTGCAGCTAAAACCTGAAGCAGAGAATTCATATCTCCACTGTATAGGAAGCTTACCGCGTCCTCACTGTCCGTCCTGTCACGGATGCCCTCAAGTCCGTCCAGTGCCACGCTGCCGTGAACGGTGATTCGCCTGGCGCTGGTCTGAGAGAGTGCATCCACACTGTCACAGGCGATGATTCTTCCTTCCCTGATAATGGCGGCGCGAGTACAATTACGCTGAATCTCCGACAAAATATGGCTGGACAGGAACACCGTAGTACCGGCTTTGTTTCGCTCCTGCAGAATATCAAAAAACTCCTTCTGCATTAGCGGGTCAAGACCGCCGGTGGGCTCGTCCAGAATCAGCAGCTTCGGATCATGCTGTAAAGCGCAGACAATGGCTGCTTTTTTGCGATTGCCGAAGGAAAGCTCCTCCACCTTGCGGGTGACATCCAGCTGCAGTCGTTGGCAGAGCAGACCGGATGTTTCCCTGCAATCCTGTTTTCTCATATCGGCGGACAGCTTAAGAACATCTTTCACTCTCATTCCGGGATAAAACACCGCTTCGGAGGGCAGATAACCAACCCCGGCAAGAACTTTTTCCCTGTCTTTTACAATATCCAGTCCCAGCACGGAGGCGCTGCCTGAAGTGGGGGCAATGAGTCCCAGCAGAGTGCGGATGGTAGTGGATTTGCCCGCTCCGTTGGGGCCGATGAAGCCAAAGAACTCGCCCTCCGCAACAGACAGGTTCAGCTGTTCCACACCACGGGCTTTTCCGTAATATTTCGTCAGGTTCTCAATTTTGATCGCATCCATTTTCTCACTCCTTCCGGCGGTATACACTTTTCCAAAAGTCTATCAGCTTGCTGAAATCTTCCTTCATTTGCTCAAAATCCATATCTCCGCGCTGCACCATTTCCCAGAGATACCCCTCTGATGCCCAGTACATTTCCCGGTACATCATGGGAATATCCAATCCGGGGATAAATTGTTCCGGGTCAAAATTCAGCCGCGCCTTGTCTGCCTTAAAGTTGAAATATCTGTGGTAGCTTTCCTGGATGGCGGCGCTTATGACAGGGTCCTTTTCATAAAAAGCCTTGATCGTAAAGCTTCCCATGTCCGGATACAGGCGGATGATCTCCATCTTTGCCTGCATTCCCCGCTCCATGCTTTCGAACAATTCGCTCTGACTGTAGCATTCATATTTGGTCATAAATTCTATCGTAGTTTCGGCGCATTTGTCCCACAGGAACAGGTACAGCTCCATTTTGTTATGAAAATAGTGAAACAACAGGGATTTGCTGATTCCGGCAGCTTCCGCAATTTCACTCATGGGGCTGTTCTTGTAAGAATTTTGGGAAAATACATGGTATCCCGCGTTTATGATTGCCTTTTGTTTTTCTTCGGGCAAAGAGAAAAATTTTTCATTCATAGTGTGCCTCCGGTCAACTATATGATAAATCCGTTGACCGATTTTGAGAAGACCCGAATAATTAGATTGAGGTAAAGGGATAATTGTGGTACAATTTACCCAACTGTTAAGATATATCAAAGAGAGATACGGTAGATAAATTATGAAGCAAAAGACAGATTTTTCTGCAGTAACTGCCTGTGGTGAATGCTGTACCGGCTGCCCCAAAAAACTGGAAGGCTTATGTAAGGGCTGCATCGAGGCAGACGGCTATGTCCCGGAATGGGCGGAATCAGGCAGATGTAAGGTACACGCATGTGCAAGAGAGCATAATGTGCAGTTTTGCGGTATATGCAGCGAGTTCCCCTGTGAGCGGCTGACCTCTGTCATTCACTGGAATCCGGATATCGTAGAACATTTAAGCGCGCTTGCAAAGCAATATCATGAGCAGGAAGGCTGAGCTGTTACCAAAAATTCAGAGGAGGAAAATATTATGCAAAAGTATATCATGGCATTAGACCAGGGAACCACCAGCTCCCGCTGCATCCTGTTTGACAGGGCGGGAAATATCTGTTCCATGTCCCAGAAGGAGTTTACGCAGATATATCCCCAGCCCGGCTGGGTGGAGCACAATCCCAGGGAGATATGGTCGTCCCAGCTGGCGGTAGCCACGGAGAGTATGGCGGTGGTAGGAGCCACCCATGAGAACATTGCGGCCATCGGAATCACCAACCAGAGAGAGACCACAATTCTCTGGGACAGGCACACGGGAGAGCCGGTTTACAATGCCATTGTATGGCAGTGCCGCAGAACTTCCGATATGATTGAGGAGTTGAAGACAGACGGATTTGACAAAAAGATCAGGGAGAAGACCGGTCTGGTTCCCGATGCCTATTTCAGTGCCTCCAAGATCGCATGGATTTTGCGGAACGTGCCGGGGGCAAGGGAGAAGGCCGAGGCGGGAGACTTGCTCTTCGGCACGGTGGATACCTGGCTTATCTGGAACCTGACCAAGGGGGCGGTTCATGTCACAGATTACACTAACGCCTCCAGAACCATGCTCTTTGACATCCACAGGCTTTGCTGGGATGAGGAGATCATGGATAGGTTCGGGATTCCGGCCTGCATTCTGCCGGATGTAAAGCCTTCCGGCTGCGTCTTCGGACATACGGATGGCTCCGTGCTGGGCGGTGAGATTCCCATTGCGGGCGCTGCGGGAGATCAGCAGGCCGCTCTGTTCGGCCAGTGTTGTTTTGAGCAGGGTGAGGTGAAGAATACATACGGAACCGGATGCTTTCTGCTGATGAATACGGGCAGGGAAGCCATCGTATCCAAGTCAGGGCTGCTGACCACCATTGCGGCAGGCACTTCCGAAGAGGCGGAGTATGCTCTGGAGGGCAGCGTGTTTGTGGCGGGCGCAGGTGTCCAGTGGCTGCGGGACGGTATGCGCATGATCAAGAGCGCGGGACAGTCTCAGGAGTATTGTGAGGCGGTGGAGGATACTGCAGGAGTCTATGTTGTTCCGGCTTTTGCCGGGATGGGGGCGCCGTACTGGAACCAGTATGCAAGAGGCACCGTGGTGGGAATCACAAGGGGCTGTACCAAGGAACACTTTATCCGCGCTACGCTGGAATCCATCGCTTACCAGACCTCGGATGTGCTGCGGGCCATGGAGCAGGACAGCGGGATGTGCTTAAAGAGTCTGAAGGTGGACGGCGGCGCAAGCGCTAACGATTTCCTGATGCAGTTCCAGGCGGATATTGTGAATACGGCGGTTCACAGGCCGAAATGTATCGAGACCACGGCGCTGGGAGCGGCTTATCTGGCCGGACTTGCGGTGGGCTATTGGAAGGATAAAGAGGAAATTAAAGAGAACTGGCAGATCGGCCGGGTGTTTGAAGCCGGTATGGAGGCGGAAAAGCGGGAGAAGCTGCTGAAGGGCTGGGAAAAGGCTGTAAAGTGCGCGCTGGTGTGGGCAGAGGATGAAAAGATTTAAAATTTTCTAAGGCGGCGCTTTTTGAAAAGAGAGAATAGCAATATGTGATGTGAGGTGTAATTATGTTAGTACAGAAATACAGGGATATGCTGTCGGGGAAATCGGTTATCAGACAGCTTGCGGAATTTGCCGCGGAGAGGGGAAAGGAAATCGGGTATGAGAATGTCTTCGACTATAGTCTGGGCAATCCCTCCGTTCCCGTTCCTCAGGAATTTACTGACAAGATGATTGAACTGCTTACTACAAGAGAGAGCGGCGAGCTTCACGGCTACAGTCCCAACTTGGGGATCACCGGCGTCAGGGAGGCCGTGGCGGCGTCCTTGGAAAAGAGGTTCGGGCTGCCCTACCGAAAGGAGCATATTTTTATGGCCTCCGGTGCCGCGGGAGCTCTGGCCCATGCCTTTCGGCTGGTGACGGAGCCGGGGGATGAGATTCTGACCTTTGCACCTTTTTTCCCTGAATATCACCCTTATGTGGATCTGACGGGAGCGGTGCTGAAGGTAGTGCCGCCGGACCCTGAGAGCTTTCAGATCAACTTTGAAAAGTTTGAGGAGATGCTGACGGAGAAGGTGATGGCGGTGCTGCTCAACACGCCCAACAATCCATCTGGTGTGGTGTACTCCGGTGAGACGCTTGAACGTCTGGCAGGGATACTGAGGGAGAAGTCCGGTCTGTACGGCCATGACATTTACCTGATCTCCGATGAGCCCTACAGGGAGATTGTGTTTGACGGTGCAGAAGCGCCCTGCGTCTCCGGCTATTATGACAATACCATTATGTGCTATTCCTTCTCGAAATCCCTTTCCCTTCCGGGAGAGAGAATCGGGTATGTGGCAGTCAGTCCCCGCTGCAGGGATGCGGAGGAAATGATCAATATGTGTGTCCAGATTTCCAGAGGAATC
Source organism: Acetatifactor sp. (assembly GCA_029050705.1). Taxonomy (GTDB): domain Bacteria; phylum Bacillota; class Clostridia; order Lachnospirales; family Lachnospiraceae; genus Acetatifactor. The sequence goes on along the minus strand of JAIDME010000101.1, from coordinate 10,711 downwards.
GGACACAACTGCCCGCCCTCCATCATTCAGCTGGCTGTGGCGGAGGTGCTGGACAAGACTGCGGATATGAGGGTTTACGAGACCAACAGGAATCTGCTTTACAATGAACTGCTCAGCCTTGGATTCACCTGTGTTAAGCCGGGGGGAACGTTTTATATCTTTCCCAAGGCTCCGGAGGAGGACGCAAAAGAGTTCTGCCGGAAGGCGTTGAAATACGATCTGATACTTGTCCCGGGAGACACCTTCGGGGCGCCCGGATATTTCCGTATGGCGTACTGTATTGATACGGAGAAGGTGGAACGCTCCCTTGGGGCGCTGAGAAAATTTGTGCAGGAAGAAGGGTATCTACATGTATAATGCAGGACTTGTACTGGAAGGCGGCGGGCTGAAGGGCGTTTACACCGCCGGGGTGCTGGATTTGTTTTTGGATAAGGGAATTGAATTCTCAAGCGTGTACGGAGTGTCCGCGGGAGCCTGCAGCATGTGCAGCTATCTCTCAAAGCAGCGCGGCAGGGCATTTGATGTGAATGTGGATTACCTGGACACCAAATATTACTGCAGTCTGCGGAGTCTGCTGTCCACAGGGGATCTGTTTCATGCGGACATATGCTATCACCTGATACCGGAATATCTGTATCCTTATGATTACGAAACCTTTGACAGGTATGAGGGAAAGGCGTACAGTGTGGCTACGGATATTGTGACGGGCATGCCGGAGTATTTTCGCATCCGGGATATGAAGAAGGATATTGATAAAATTCGTGCATCCGCGTCTCTGCCCCTGGTGTCCAGGAATGTAAAAATTGACGGGGGACTTTACCTGGACGGCGGCATCAGCGATGCCATTCCCCTTCAGAAATCTGTTATGGATGGCAACCGGAAGAATGTTGTGGTCATGACAAAGGAGGAAGGGTTTGTGCGGAAGCCGACGACTCAGCTGGCCCTGCTGAAGGTCAGGTATGCCAGATATCCTAAGGTGTGGGAACTTATGGCGGAGCGCCACATTAATTACAACGAGCAGGTGGCATATATCGGCAGGCAGCAGGCGGCGGGCGCGGCCTTTGTCATCCGGCCTGCAAGAAAAAGCGATGTCGGGAGAATTGAAAAAGATGTGGAAAAGCTGAAAGCGCTGTACCGGCAGGGATATGAGGATGCAGAGAGCCGCTGTGAGGAACTGCTGGCATACCTGGAAGCGTAAGGGCATACCTATTCATCATACAGAGTGATTGGAGAGAGGAAGGTCTGATTATATGCTGGATTTTTTGAAAGCAATTATTTACGGCATTGTGGAGGGTATTACGGAATGGCTGCCCATCAGCAGCACCGGACACCTGATACTGGTGGAGCAGTGGCTGCCTTTTGACGGGGCCAGCGAGGGCTTTTTTGAAATGTTTGATGTGGTTATCCAGCTTGGTGCTATCCTGGCGGTGGTGGTACTGTTCTGGCACCGGATATGGCCCTTTTATAATAAGGATTCCGCAAAGTCCAGAGCAAAGCTGGTGAAGAGCCGGAAGGATCCGGCGCTGCCCGGCGGCTTCGCACTAAGCATGGATGCTTTTTGGATGTGGGTAAAAATTGTTGTCGCATGCCTTCCGGCGGTGGTGTACGGCGTGCTCCTTGACGATACGGTGGAGGAGTTGTTTTCGCGAACCCTTCCCGGCTCAGGGGTGACGGTTCAGGTCATTGTGGTGGCGGTGATGCTGGTCCTGGTGGGGGCATTGTTCATCGTTATCGAAAACAAGAATAAGGGCAGAGTCCCCAGAATCAACAATCTGTCGGACCTGACATACAGCACGGTGCTGTTTATAGGCATCTGCCAGCTTGTGGCGGCAGCGCTGCCCGGAACCTCGCGCTCAGGAGCGACCATCCTGGGGGCTATCCTGATCGGGGTATCCAGAACCACGGCGGCTGAATTCACGTTCTTCCTGGCAATTCCGGTGATGTTCGGAGCCAGCCTTCTGAAGGTGGTGAAATTCGGTCTGAACTTTACCTCCACAGACCTTGTTCTGCTGGGAATAGGAACTTTTGTGTCCTTTATAGTGTCTTTATTTGTGCTCCGTTTCCTTATGAGTTATATCAAGAAACATGACTTCAGGGTGTTCGGCTGGTATCGTATCGTTCTGGGAATTGTGGTACTGGCGTATTTCGGGCTGGCGGCATGACACAAAAAAATGTTTTTCGGTTGACATTTATCGGGAAAAGAAGTAAACTGTCTCTGGTAAGCATAAGCTTATCTGAGGAGTTTGAGCTTGTATATTATGCTGAAAGAGAAAACATAATCAACCATAAGGAGGGAGAATAGTTTATGGCACCAGCAAAGAAAGCAACCACAAAACCGGAAGTAAAAGCTGCGGAGGCGGCTGTTAAGACTACTGTACCGAAGACGGAAGAGAAAGCGGCAGTAAAGCCTGCTGCAAAGGCAGAAGAGAAAAAGGTAACAGCTTCAGCAACAGCTCCTGCCAAGAAGGAGACGGTTAAGAAAGAGACTGCTAAGAAGACGGCGGGAAGAAAGGCTGCAGCTAAGAAGTCTGCTGCAAAGAAAACCGAGTTAAAGACTTCCGTATGTCTTCAGTTCGCAGGTAAATCTTATACAGAAGAGGACCTGGTGAAGATGGCAAGAGATGTATGGAAGTACGATCTGAAGCAAAAGCTTGGCGATCTTGTCAGCATAGAGCTGTATGTTAAGCCTGAAGAGAATACGGCTTATTATATAATGAACAAGGATTTTTCCGGAAACTTCTATATTTAAATTAAAGTTCGGGTTTTGTAAATGAAACTCCGCATTTCCGATTTTGGAATGCGGAGTTTTTTTGTGAGTCTGTCCGGTTTTATAATTTATTTATATTTTTTTGGGGAAAATTAGTTGACAACAGATAACCTTGGTGCTATTTTTATTTCAATGAGTGTTAGCACTCCTCTCAAATGAGTGCTAATAACAGAAGGGAAGGTGCAGAAGTGGAGCTGGATGAAAGAAAGAAAAAAATCCTGCAGGCAGTCATCCGCAATTACCTGGAAACAGGGGAACCTGTAGGCAGCAGAACCATTTCTAAGTTCACTGACCTGAATTTGAGCTCGGCCACCATCCGAAATGAGATGGCTGACCTGGAGGAGATGGGATATATTCTACAGCCGCACACCTCTGCGGGCAGGATCCCTTCCGATAAGGGCTATCGGCTTTATGTTGATACCATGATGGAGGAGAAAACGCGGGAAGTTGTGGAGATGAAGGAAATGCTGGTAGAGCGTCAGGACAAGATGGAGCTTCTGCTGAAGCAGGTAGCTAAGGTTCTTGCCCAGAATACCCAGTATGCTACCATGGTCTCGGCACCTCAGTCTAAGAGGAACAAGCTGAAATTCATTCAGCTTTCCAGAGTAGATGTGCATCAGATACTGGCGGTCATCGTAGTTGAGGGGAATGTGATCAAGAACAACATTCTTCGGGTCGATGAGGAAATGTCAGACGAGACGCTGCTGAAGCTGAATATCCTGCTGAATACTACTTTGGGCGGCCTGTGCATAGACGAGATCAATCTAGGCATGATAGCGGTCATGAAGCAGCAGGCGGGACTTCACAGTGATATTGTCAGCGGGGTCATCGATGCGGTGGCGGAGGCAATCAGAGCGGAGGAAGCTCTGGAAATATATACCAGCGGAACCAACAATATTTTCCGTTATCCTGAGCTTGCTGATCAGGAGAAGGCAAGCGAGCTGATCAATACCTTTGAGGAAAAGCAGCAGCTGGGAGAACTGCTTCAGGAGACCTTTAACAGCGGTGAAAGCACAGGAATTCAGGTTTATATCGGCGAGGAGTCGCCGGTGCAGAGCATGAGGGACTGCAGCGTGGTCACGGCTACCTATGAACTGGGCGGCGGTATGAAGGGTACGATCGGTATCGTGGGGCCAAAGAGAATGGACTATGATAAGGTGGTTGGTACGCTGAGAACCATACAGACACAGTTGGACGAATTATACAAAGATTAATAGAAACTGATCATGCCGCTCAGGCGGCGGAATGGAGAGTGCTATGGCGGAACAGGAAAAGGAAGTATTGGAGGAAGAACTGACCGATGCTTCGGCTGACAATGAGAAATGTAAGGCTGACAGTGGTGCCCCGGACGGTGAGGAAGGTAAAGCTGACGGCGCGCAGGATGAGGGGGGATGCGGGGCTGACAGCGGAGCTTCGGATGACACACCCGAGGGAAAGGAAGGCCTTACCGGAAGAAAAGCGAAAAAGCAGGCGAAGGCAGACAAAAAGTCAGAAGGCTACAAGGAGCAGATTGCACAGCTGGAGGACAGGGTAAAACGCCAGCTTGCGGAATTTGAAAATTTCCGCAACCGTACAGAGAAGGAAAAGCAGGCGATGTTTGAGACCGGTGCCAAAAGCGTGATTGAAAAGATTCTTCCCGTGGTAGACAATTTTGAGCGAGGGCTGGCTACGGTGCCGGAGGATAAAAAGGAAGATCCCTTCGTGGACGGCATGAACCGCATTTACAGGCAGCTGCTGACGGAGCTTGAAAATATAGGCGTCAAGCCCATAGAGGCGGTAGGACAGGAATTCGACCCGAACCTTCACAATGCCGTGATGCAGGTGGAGAGCGAAGAATATGAATCCGGTGTGGTCGCCCAGGAGCTCCAGAAGGGCTACACTTACCGCGACAGCGTGGTCCGGCATTCCATGGTAGCCGTGGCAACCTGAGAAGATTTCAAAAAAGGTGTAAAAACGTTACTAAGAAAAATATAATATATAGTATATCAGGAGGACATGAAAAATGAGTAAGATTATCGGTATTGATCTGGGAACGACAAACAGCTGTGTGGCGGTAATGGAGGGCGGCAAGCCCACCGTCATTGCCAACGCGGAGGGCGCGAGGACCACACCTTCTGTCGTGGCATTCACAAAGACCGGCGAGAGGCTGGTGGGCGAGCCTGCAAAACGTCAGGCTGTCACAAACGCGGAGAAGACTATCGCATCTATTAAGAGAGATATGGGTACGGACGCAAGACGCACCATCGATGATAAGAAGTATTCACCTCAGCAGATTTCCGCAATGATCCTGCAGAAGCTGAAGGCGGACGCTGAGAGCTATCTGGGAGAGAAGGTGACAGAGGCGGTTATTACCGTTCCCGCATACTTCAATGATGCGCAGCGCCAGGCGACCAAGGACGCAGGAAAGATTGCGGGCCTTGATGTAAAGCGTATCATCAATGAGCCTACTGCCGCTGCTTTGGCTTACGGCCTTGACAATGAGAAGGAGCAGAAGATTATGGTGTACGACCTTGGCGGCGGCACCTTCGATGTCTCCATCATCGAGATTGCAGACGGCGTCATTGCGGTTCTTGCAACTAACGGTGACACACATCTGGGCGGTGATGACTTCGACAATAAGATTATCCAGTGGATGCTTGCAGAGTTCAAGAAGACGGAAGGCGTAGACCTTTCCGGCGACAAGATGGCTATGCAGAGACTGAAGGAGGCAGCTGAGAAAGCGAAGAAGGAGCTTTCCAGCGCCATGACTACCAACATCAATCTGCCCTTTATCACAGCTACCGCAGAGGGGCCTAAGCATTTTGACATGAATCTGAGCCGCGCTCAGTTTGATGAGTTGACCCGTGACCTGGTTGAAAAGACTGCGATTCCTGTACAGAACGCTATGAAGGATGCGGGCCTGACCAACGCGGACCTGGGCCAGGTGCTTCTGGTGGGCGGTTCTACCCGTATTCCCGCCGTGCAGGATAAGGTGAGACAGTTAACCGGAAAGGAGCCCAGCAAGACTCTGAATCCTGACGAGTGCGTGGCTATCGGAGCTTCCGTACAGGGTGGTAAGCTGGCAGGCGATGCGGGAGCAGGTGAGATCCTGCTGCTGGATGTGACTCCTCTGTCTCTGTCCATCGAGACCCAGGGAGGTATAGCTTCCAGACTGATTGAGAGAAACACAACCATTCCTACCAGAAAGAGCCAGATTTATTCCACTGCCGCTGACAACCAGACTGCAGTTGACATCGTGGTGGTACAGGGTGAGAGACAGTTCGTGAAGGACAACAAGCTTTTGGGACAGTTCCGTCTGGACGGAATTCCTGCCGCGAGAAGAGGCGTGCCTCAGATTGAAGTTACCTTTGATATTGACGCAAACGGCATTGTTAATGTATCCGCAAAGGATCTGGGAACCGGCAAGGAACAGCATATTACCATTACGGCAGGCTCCAACATGTCTGATGACGAGATTGACAGGGCAGTGAAGGAAGCTGCAGAGTTCGAAGCTCAGGACAAGAAGCGCAAGGAAGCCATTGAGACGAGAAATGACGCGGACTCCTTCGTATTCCAGACAGAGAACGCGCTGAAAGAGGTTGGCGACAAGATCAGCGAAAGCGACAAGGCATCTGTCCAGGCAGATCTTGACGCAGTGAAGGCTATTCTGGAGAGAACCAAGGATCAGGAAATGAGCGACAGCGATCTGGATGAGCTGAGAGCTGCAAAGGAGAAGCTGACAAACAGTGCGCAGTCCCTGTTTACCAAAATGTATGAGAACATGCAGCAGGCACAGGGCGGTGCAGGCCCTGACATGAGCGGCATGGGAGGTAACGCAGGCCCGGATATGGGTGGTGCAGGAGCAGCTTCTGCGCCTGAGGATGACGTGATTGACGGGGACTTCAGGGAAGTATAAAGGTAATGGATTTCTATAACGAGGTGTGTTATGGCAGAGCAGAAGAGGGACTATTACGAGGTTCTCGGCGTTGATAAAAATGCCGATGAGGCGGCAATCAAAAAAGCATATCGTGTGCTGGCGAAAAAGTATCACCCGGATATGAATCCGGGTGATGCGGAGGCCGAAAAGAAGTTTAAGGAAGCTTCGGAAGCCTATGCCGTTTTGAGTGACCCGGAAAAGAAGCGCCAGTATGATCAGTTTGGCCATGCGGCATTTGAGGGCGGCGGAGGCGGATTCAGCGGATTTGACTTCAGCGGTGCCGATTTTGGCGATATATTCGGTGACATATTCGGTGACCTCTTCGGCGGCGGAAGGAGCAGGGGCCAGAGCAACGGTCCCATGAAGGGGGCTAACCTGAGGGCCAGCGTGCGCATTTCCTTTGAAGAGGCGGTATTTGGCTGTAAGAAGGAAATCGATCTGACGGTGAAGGAGACCTGTAAGACCTGTAACGGCAGCGGTGCCAAGCCCGGAACCAGTGCACAGACCTGTTCCGCCTGCGGCGGCAAGGGTCAGGTAGTCACTATCAAGCAGAACTTTTTCGGCACGGTCCGCAATGTGCAGACCTGTCCTGACTGCCAGGGAACCGGCAAGGTTATCAAGGACAAGTGTGCCGACTGTCAGGGAACGGGATACATTCCTATGAAAAAGCGTTACTCCGTGGATATTCCTGCGGGTATTGACAACGGACAGTCCACGCGAATGCCCGGATTGGGTGAACCCGGTATCAACGGAGGTCCCAGGGGCGATGTGCTCATTGAGGTCATTGTTGGCCGCCATCCCATCTTCCAGAGACAGGATTTTGACATTTATTCCACGGTGCCTATGTCCTTTGCAGTTGCGGCCCTGGGCGGTGAGATTCTGATTGATACGGTTGACGGTAAAGTAATCTATGATGTGAAGCCCGGAACTCAGACAGACACCCGAGTCCGTCTGCGGGGTAAAGGTGTGCCTTCCTGGAGAAACAGGGATGTGAGGGGAGACCACTATGTAACGCTGGTTGTACAGGTTCCCGATAAGTTGAAGCCTGAAGCAAAAGAACTGCTGAAGCAGTTCGACGAAATGACCGGAGATACGTTGAACGCGGCCGCTAAGGCATCCGTTAAACAGGATCCTGAGGGTGATCCCAAGGGGGATCCAAAGGATAGCAACGGCAAAGACGGCAAGAAAAAGAAATTTTGGAAATAAGATACTATGGAATTTTTAAGCTTGCTCTGCCACCTTTTGATAATCGGGTTGTCCGCGGCTTTGCCGCTCTATACAGGCGGTACATACTGGAAACTGGGGGACACCAAATATATTTTATTTCGGAATCTGGCTCTGTTTTGTCTGGCAGTCTGGCTTGCGGCCAGTATCTGTGAAGGTATTCGAAGGCTGGTACTTCGCAGAGAAAAGCCGGGTGCAGGAAATGCAGCTGAATGCGGAGACAGAGCAGGAAACAGGCGGATCTCAGTGTTGAGCCCGGGACTGTGTCGGCGGCTCTCCACAGTGGATGTCTGGATGCTGTGCTACGGTACAGGAGTGGTTTTGTCCGCCCTGTTCAGCCGCTACAGAGAGACGGCATGGCTGGGCTATAATGAATGGTATATGGGGGCTCTGTCCCAGCTGATATTTGTGGGCATTTATTTCTTTGTCTCCAGGTGCTATGATGGAAAGCAGTATTCTCTCCTGCTGGGAGGGACGGCTGCTTTTGTGGTGTTTGTATTGGGAATATGCCATCGGCTGGGGCTGGATCCTTCAGGGCTGATGGACGGATTCGGCATAAAAAGCTGGGAGTACAGCCATATGCTGTCCACCATAGGTAACATCAACTGGTTCTGCGGATATTGCAGTGTGGCGCTGGCCTTTCCGGTAGCAGCATATTTAAGGGGCGGGAGTCGATGGAAGCGGCTGGCCGCCTATACAGTGAGCGTTGTGGGGCTGACGCTGCTTATGATTCAGGGCAGTGACATCGGAATTGTACTGGTGGCAGTGTGTCTCTTTGTGTGTATGATTGCAGGGATTGGGGACGGCAGAGTTTTAAGGGGAACCGTTGCTCTTGGGACAGGCGTATCCATTTTTCTGCCGCTCTACGGATTGTCGGTCAGGCTGTTGGGTGAGAGCGCACGGGAAGCGATACCGGCGGACGGCTTCTGCAGGGCACTGGCGGACTGGCAGGGCTGGTGGCTGCTGGGAGTGGCGGGAGCAGGATTGTATGTAGGACTTGGCAGGCTGCTTTGCGTCGGGGGAAAACAGCAGACGCTGCGGCGGATTGCTGTTGGAGCCGTAGTTTTCCTTGCTCTGGCGGGGATTGCAGGTGGTTTGTTTTTTTCTCTGAAGGGTTCCTTTGATGGAGGCTGGGGAAACGGAAGAGGAGCGCTGTGGAGTATTACCCTGCAGGCTTTTTGGCAGAACGATATTCTGCAGAAGCTGTTTGGAGTGGGGCCTGACTGCTTTGCGGAGTATATTTATACTGCCTTTGCGGGGGGGAAGCTGCCGGTGCTGGAAGGCAGATGGGCAGGAACCATTTTTGCGAACGCTCATAATGAGTGGCTGAATCATCTTTTGAATATAGGAGTGACGGGAATGGTTTCCTATCTGGGGATTTTTGTCTCCGGCCTGGGTCGGTATCGTAAGTTTTTGCCGGGAGTGCTGGCGTTGGTTTTGTACGGAACCGTTTCACTGACAGGTTTTCAGCAGGTTTTGAGTACGCCGCTTTTGTTTATGACACTGGGGATTGCAGAGAGATTTGCCAGGGCATCTGAAGATTTTCCGTTAGTTCGGGAGCAGGAGGTATAACTATGAAGTGGGTCAAATTCAAGATTAAGACAATTACGGACGCGGAGGACATTATCATCAGCGCGCTTTATGATATCGGACTTGAAGGGGCACAGATTGAAGATAAGGTGCCCTTGACTGCCCTGGAGAAGGAGCAGATGTTTGTTGACATTCTGCCGGATGGGCCTGCTGACGACGGAATTGCCTGGCTGAGCTTTTTTGTGGAGAAGAAGGATGACGGAAGCCTGGAGGTGCAGGGAGAAGCCACGGACGTGGAATCCGTTGTGAAGAAGGTTGAACAGGAGCTGGAGGATCTGAGACTGTTCTGCGATATCGGAGAGGGCACAGTCACGGTGGATGAGACGGAAGATATTGACTGGATCAACAACTGGAAACAGTATTTTCACCAGTTTTACATTGATGATATACTTGTGATTCCATCCTGGGAGGAGATCGGACAGGAGGATGAGTCAAAAACGGTGCTTCACATTGATCCCGGTACGGCTTTTGGCACCGGTATGCACGAGACTACTCAGCTGTGCATCAGGCAGCTGAAAAAGTATGTTACCAAAGAGACGGAACTGCTGGATGTGGGAACAGGGAGCGGTATCCTTTCCATTCTCGCATTGATGTTCGGAGCAAAGCATGCGGTTGGAACGGATCTGGATACCTGTGCGCTGGATGCGGTGGAGCAGAACTGCGAGGCGAACGGCATTGTGCCCGATCGCTTCAGCATGATGATAGGAAATATTATAACAGACAAAGAGGTGCAGGACAGAGTCGGCTATGACTGCTATGACATTGTGGTGGCAAATATCCTTGCAGATGTCCTGGTGCCGCTGACTCCTGTGGTGGTGAACCATATGAAGCCCGGCGGCATCTATATTACCTCCGGAATCATCAGCGATAAGGAGGAGGTTGTGAGGTCGGCGGTAAAAGCCGCAGGCCTTAAAGTGCTGGAGGTGACCCGTCAGGGCGAGTGGGTGTCCGTCACAGCGTCAAAGAGCTGACAAGTCAAAAAGCTAACTCTTCCTTAAAATACAGCACGCCGCAGATAACATGCAGGCAGAACAAAAGCCAGGCGGCCGCAATAAAAATTTTTCTGACTTTTGTATCTGCCTGTTGTCGCTCCAGAATTAAAAGCCTCATGGCAGATACAAGAAACATGAAAAGCATGCCGGACATCATTGGCCATAAAAAGTTGCCATGCTCCAGCTTTGATCCGCTTTCTCCCAGCAGGGCTGATTCCAGGA
>JAIDME010000100.1 GCA_029050705.1 Acetatifactor sp. | reverse complement strand
ATTGCGCACTGCCCTCTTAAACGCAGAGTTGGCTATAATACTCTTAAAATTATCCAAAAAGACAAAGTTTGCGCTGATGGGATTATCCACCATGGAATACCAGATGATCACTATAAAAGGAAGAATAAAGAACAGCAGGACGCCAAGCAGGCTGGGAGCAATAAATGCCCCCGAGCTCACTTTCAGCTTCCTGGTTCTTCTCGTAGTCTTAATATGCATTTTTTCGGGCTTTTCCGCCTTATTCAACTTTTTCAGTTCTGTTGCTTTTCTTGTTTTGCCAAATTTCCTGTTCACTTTATTTCCCTCTGACCCGATCAGCTGTTCTCGCCTACATACATAGATGCTCTGCTCTGAATTGTGCTCACCACATCGTCAAGACTCTTCTGGCCCTTGTAGAAGGCTTCAGCCTCCTCCGCAATAATAGACAGAACCTCGCTGTTGGTGGTGGGCATGGGCCTTGCCACATCTATCAGTTCACGCAGAGTCGCTATCTCTTCTTCCGTGCAGGGGTGATAAGTATATGACCAGTCATCCCAGCCGAACCCTCCCATTCCGCTGATGATGGGATTGCCATCCTCATCCTTTAAGATCTCACCGTTCTCATCCGTCACATATCTTACCTCGGATGCCTCGGCAATATCCTCCTCCAGCTTTTCCTTCATGCTGGGAAGGCCCCATGAGAACATTTCGTTATCCCTGTTTAAATAAAACTCTATAAATTCCCATGCACCATCTTTATTCCCGGATTTGTCGATAATGCCGTAGCCTTCTTCACTGTTCATTACGCACCCCACGCTTCCATCTGTAGTAGGGAACCCAATGTATGTCACCGGCTCATTAAACATGGCCTCTGCAACCTGAATATCCCGGCACTGGCTGACTGAGTCCGTATACAGCAGCAGTTTGCCGGTAGCCAGCCTGGTGGGCATGGACTCCTGTTCCCCGTCCCAGTCATATTCCTCAGGGAAGCTGGCCACAAACTCCAATATCTGCCTGAACTCTTCGGAATCAAAATTACAGGTGCCCTTCTCCCAGTCAATAAACGCATCCTGATTAAAAGTCATCATTATCTGCATCATCTCGCCCTGACTGGCGTACTGGAAGAGCTCCGCGTCGGGATGCTCCGCAGCAAAATCCATAATGTCCTGAATGGACCAGCCCATCTCTTCTCCCACCTGAGAAGTCTTTCCCGCCACTGCACTGATGGAAAAACTCTTTGGAATGCTGACCAGAATATCTCCGTAAGTGTAAGCTCTCAGCACACTCTCCACAAAGGAATCGCGGCTCAGTGTACTGCTTCTGTCCAAAAAGGGATTCAAATCCGCCAGAACTCCCTTTTCCACCAGCAGATCCACATCTATGTTGTAATCCAGCGCCAGGATGTCCGGACCTTTGCCGGAGGTCAGCTCATTGTTCATGTTTGTAAGAGCGCTTTCTCTATCTATGTCGCTGTTTCGGTCATAATATTCCCTGATGGTGATACGATATTTTTCACTGGACTTGTTAAAAGCCACCACCGTTGACCGCAGATTCTGGCTCATATACATACAGCCGAGAACCAGTTCTTCCTTCTGCACCACATCGGAAGCCTTTGTCTTCGTAAGAAAGACAATCTCCGTATCCCTGGTTTCCCAGTCAGAGACAACCGCCAGCAGCCTGCCGTCCCCGGCGGGACATACCAACTGCACATAGTCTCCCATGATATCACAGTCCACCCAGTTCAGGATTTCCTCCTGAGTCTCGTTCTCCAGGTCATACTCATAAAGCCTGGTCCTGTCATTTACCAGGAAGTCCTTCTCCAGACCTTCCGAAAGACTGTCCGCATTTGCCTTTATCTCATGGGTGTTTCCCAGCTTCTTCCCGTCGAAGTCAACCTCCGCCGCCACATAGCCGCCTTCTGCACCATTCCAGTCATAGTAGGTTATGTACACCTTGCCGTCCTTGCTTCGGACTGCGTCATTAAGCCAGTCGGCATTGGTCTCCACATTTCCCCGATAGCCGCCCTCTCCGTCATAGAGGCGGATGAGTCTGTTGGACACAAGATAGATCCTGCCCTCATCATCCACTACCATGCGCTGTACATAAGTATTTTCTTCGTCAGACATCATATCCTGGCTGATGTCCTGGAAAAACACCGTGCTGCCGGAATCATCATACTTTGCCAGCAGCGTGTCCTGATGCCAGTCATCCGGATTATTCTCATCCCAGACACTTCGCGTCCAGACAACATACAGATTGCCATCCTTGTCCGCCGACATTCGCGAAACATGAGCCCCCTCCGCAGCCGCCTCATCCAGATTCAGCTCCTCCTGACTGCCTGTGGCAATATCATATTTAATCAGAGGCTGCCTGCTGGTACCGCTTTCCTCATCCCAGATGTAACAGCTGTAGTACAGCTTTCCGTCCGCATAAATTGCATTGGACAGGCTTCTGTTATCATCGCCTCCCAGAGAAACATACTCCGGCACATAGACGAAACTGTCTCCCGCAGCCGCCTTATCCCCGCCGCTTTTCTCCCTGTCGTCCCCGCCGCAGGCGGCAAGGGAAACAGCCATAAGCGCGGCAAGTCCCGCTGCAAACAATTTTCCGAAACCTTTTTTCATAATCACTCCTGCATCACTCCTTTTCCTCTAATATCCTTTTCACGGCTCCGCAGATTTCGTTCTCCCGTCATACGTATTTACAAAAAAAGTTCAATATGCAGTCTGCTGCATACTATGCAGCCTACTACATATTGAACATTATAGCACACTATATACAAAATAAACCTTAAGAATTTATGAATTGCTGTGTAAGAACTGTTAAAATTGCAATAATTTTGTAATAGTTACCTGTTTCAGGCCTGTTCAGCTGTTCTCGCCTACATACATGGACACTCTGCTCTGAATGGTACTCACCACATCGTCAAGACTCTTCTGGCCCTTGTAGAAGGCTTCCGCCTCCTCCGCAATAATTGCCAGGACCTCACTGTTGGCGGTGGGCATGGGCCGTGCCACGTCAATCAATTCCCACAGAGTTGCTATCTCTTCCTCCGTGCAGGGATGGCTCTCATAACTCCAGTCATTACCATAGCTGTAGCTGTGATGTGAAATTATGATCGGATTGCCTTCCTCATCCTTCATGATCTCACCATTCATGTCCGTGGCGTAGTCTGCCTTGCAGGCTTCCGCTATTTCTTCCTCCAGCGCTGCCTTCCTGCTGGGGAAGCCCCAGTTGAACATACTGCTGTCCCTGTTTAAATAAAACTCAACAAATTCCCAGGCGCCGTCCTTATTCCCGGATTTGTCGATAATACAATAGCCTCCGTTGCCTTCCAGCACACACCCGACGCTGCCGTCTGTGGTGGGGAAGCCGATGTAAGTCACAGGTTCATTAAACATGGCTTCCGTAACCTGAATATCATAATAGCCGGAAATGGAATCCGAACGAAGCAGCAGCTTGCCGGTGGCCAGTTTTACAGGTGTGGACTCCTGCTCCCCGTCCCAGTTGAATTCTTCGGAAAAACCTGCCACAAACTCCAGCATCTGCCGGAACTCCTCGGATTCAAAATTGCAGGTGCCCTTCTCCCAGTCAATAAATGCATCCTGATTAAAGGTCATCAGGACCTGCATCATCATACTCTGACTGGCGTACTCAAACAGTTCCGCATCGGGATTCTTTGCGGCCAGATCCATAAAGTCCTGAATAGACCATCCCATTCCTTCTCCCACCTGAGAAGTTTTTCCCGCCACTGCATTGAGATAAAAACTCTTGGGAATACTGACCAGGATATCTCCGTAGGTATAGCTTCTCAGTACACTCTCCACAAAAGAATCGCGGCTTAAGGTACTGCTGCCGTTCAGGAACGGGTTCAGATCCGCAAGAATCCCTTTCTCCGCCAGCAGACCCACATCCACGTTGCTGTCCAGCGCCAGAAGATCCAGACCACTGCCGGAAACCAGCTCATTGTTCAGGTTTGTAACAGCGGTACTGTAATCCGTGTCATCATATGAACTGTAATATTCCTTAATGGTGATATGATATTTTTCGCTGGACTTGTTAAAGGCCACCACAGCAGAACGCAAATCCTGGCTCATCTGCAGCGTACCCAGCACCAGTTCTTCCTTCTGCACCACATCAGAAGCCTTTGTCTTCGTAAGAAAAGCAAGCTCCGTGTTCCCGGTCTCCCAGTCAGATACAACCGCCAGCAGCCTGCCGTCTCCTGCAGGACATACCAGCTGCACATAATCGCCGTTAATGTCGCATTCCACCCAGTTCAGCAATTCTTCCTGGGTGTCGCTCTCCACGTCATACTCGTACAGCCTGACCCTGTCATTTATCAGGAAATCCTTCTCCAGACCTTCCGACAGTTTGTTCACATCGGCCTGTATTGCATGGGTGTTCCCCAGCTTCCTCCCGTCGAAGTCAATCTCCACGGCCACATAGCCGTTTCCGGTGTTCCAGTCATTGTAAGCTATGTACACCCTGCCGTCTTTTCCCCGGACCATATCATTAATCCAATAGCTTCCGGTTTCCACATTTCCCCGGTAAGCGCCTTCACTGTCATAGAGACGGATGATGCTGTCTGATGAAAGGTAAATCCTGCCTTCCCCATCCACTGCCATTTCCTGGATGTAAGTGTTCATCTCGTCAGCCGTCATCTCCTGACTGATATCCTGCAGAAATACGTTGCTGCCTGATGTGTCATATTTTGCCAGCATTGTATCCTGGTGCCAGTTCTCCGGATTATTCTCATCCCAGACGCTGCGCACCCAGACGATATACAGATTGCCGTCCTTATCCACCGCCATCTCCTGGGCATAGGCATCTTCCAGAGCCTCAGCATTGCCCAGTTCCAGCTCCTCCATGCTGCCTGTGGCAATATCGTATTGAAACATGGGCTGCCTGCTGATGCCGCTTTCCTCGTCATAAATGTACGCGTTGAGGTATAGCTTTCCATCCGCACAGACCATACGGGATGTGCGCATATTGTCTTCTCCCAGAGAAATATATTCCGGCACATAAACGAAGCCGTCTCCGGCAGCCGCCTTATCCCCGCCTTCGTCGTTCTTGCCGTCCCCGCCGCAGGCAGCAAGGGAAACAGCCATAAGCGCGGCAAGTCCTGCCGTAAACAATTTTTTGAAACCGCTTTTTATGATCACTCCTGTATCACTCCTTTTCAATAATCATCCATAACTGTTACCTGAGCCGGATGTACATCCGCTTCAGTTCCAGACTCCGTCTGTGGTGTTTCCACATACTCCCCATGTGGTTGTAAAGCCAGAAAGAGTGTACCAGCACCTCATTGAGCCGCCCTATCTTTTTCTTTGTGGTATGCTGGTAATACTCCCCGCCGCAGGTGCAGGCCTCAAAGCCCTTCTCCTTCACCAGCGCGATCAGCTCGGACTCGGAGGTCACCCTTCCCGCAAATTCCGTTGCTCCCAGGCCGATACAGTCCAGCTTATGGGCATCACTGCCTCCGAAGGCAGGCTTTCCGAACTGTGCTGCAATCTCCCGGGCTTTTTCATTGCTTTCCGGATCCTCACAGGCATTAAAACCCTCTATAAAGTCAAGCTGTTCCATGATCTCAGGCCAATTCCGGTGCCTCCTGGTATTAAAAATGCTCATATACTTTACTCCGCAGGGATGGGCCGGACCCAGAATACCACCGTTTTTATGAACAATTTTAATCAAAAACTGCAGCGGCAGCCCACGCAGTTCCAGGATGGGCAGTTTTACGTCCTCCGGCATAATGACGAGAATATGCCCCGCGTCGATGGTGTCGTACTCAATACCCTTGAGCACCACAAAATCCTGCTTCCGCTGGCAGCATGGATTCCGCTTCCATGCCCGGTATCCGTTGTAGGAATCGTGATCACTGACCAGCATTCCGTCATAGCCTTTCTCAATCAATATATCAATAAATTCCTCCACGGGCACCTTTCCATCCAGGGACCCTTCCTTCGTATGACAGTGCATATCAAATTTCATACCATTAATCATGCCTTCCTCAATATTTCGTTTCAGTCCACGCTCTTAAGCGATTCCGTCATGCTGATCTCCTCCAGTTTCCGCCCCATGAACCTGTTCACAAGCCAGGCGAAGCCGAAAGTCAACAGCCCGCTGTACAGGAAGCTTACCGGCTTGACGCGCACATCAAAGGCAATCATATCCACCTGTATCTCATTCATGACAAAAGCGTGGAGGAACCGCCCCAGCATAAGTCCAAGCAGCATTCCCAGCGCTGTAAGCAGGATGTTTTCCCGAAATACATAGCTGGCAGTCTCCCTCTTATAAAAACCCAGAACCTTCACTGTGGCAATCTCCCTGACACGCTCCGTAATATTGATATTTGTCAGGTTATACAGGACGATAAATGCCAGCCCTCCTGCGCAGAGTATAACCACCAGCACAATCACATCAAGGCTCCTCATCATGGTGCCGATACGCTCCATGGTATCCGCATTCACAGAGACATTTACCACCTGATCCAGGTTCATCAGCGCCGCCGACATTTCATGGGCATCAGCATCCTCTGCCAGATTGATATAGACAGTCCTGCGCTCCGGCTCCTCCCCAAAGGCCTGTATCCAGGTCTCCGGACAAATGTAGACGTAGTTATAGATAAAATTTTCCATAACCGCGGTAATCGTCACCGACAGCGTATTCATGTCCTCATCTCGCAAGTATATCACATCTCCCGCCTGAATGCCATACTGTTTTGCAATCTTCTGGGTGATGACGCCTTCTCCGTCGCCGGGATAGGGAATCGTCTGATGTCCCTCCGTATGCATGTCCAGGTATTCCGACATCCGTGAGGGCTCGCCTGCCACCAGATAAACAGATTTTACCCCTTTATCGGTGACAATATCCATATTTGTCTCCATGACGCTGAGATAACTATCCAGCCCCGCATCCGCCAGCCCCTCCAGACATGTCTCCATGTCATTGTCCACGGCTGACCTCAGGCTGACTCCCAGGTCATAAATCTGTATTTTGCTGAACTGCTGCGTCGCCACATCCGCAATAGAGTCCTCGATTCCAAAGCCTGTAACCAACAGAGCCGTGCATCCGCTGATTCCAAGCACCATCATAAACAATCTCTTCTTATACCTGAAAATATTTCTCACCGACACTTTTCTTAAAAAGCTTAAATGCCTCCACAGGATGGGAATCCGTTCCAAAAATACTCTCTTTCCCGCCTTCGGTGCCTTGGGCCGCATGAGCTGGGCCGCCACCTGGGCCAGTTCCACCCGGCAGGAAAACCATGTGGTTCCCACAGAACAAAGCAGCGACACTGCCATAGATACTGCCGCCAGCTTCCAGTCAAATATATAGATAAGGGGCGCCGCCCTGTACATCAGACCGTAAGCGAACCAGATGACCTTCGGAAATCCCCATGTCCCCAGCAAAAATCCGCTGACACAGCCCAAAACCGCCGCCAGCCCCGAATATATCATATACTTTGACATAATAGTCCCTCTGCCGTATCCAAGAGCCTTGAGAACTCCGATCTGGGTCCGCTGCTCCTCCACCATGCGGTTCATGGTAGTAATACAGACCATAGCTGCAACCAGAAAGAAAAAGACGGGAAAAATGTTAGCGATTCCCTCCACGATAGAGGAATCGCTCTCAAAGCAGGCATACCCGATATTGGTATCCCTGCCAAGCACATAGGAATCCGGTGTTTCCAGTGAAGCAAGCTCTTCCTTTGCCTCCGCCAGTTCCGTCTCTGCCTCTCCTATTTTTTCATAAAACTCCTGTTTTGCTTCCTCATACTCCCTCTCACCATCCGCCGCTTCAAGCCTGGCATCCGCAAGCTCCGCTTCCTTCTCCGACAGAGCAGCCTCCGCATCCGCAAGCTCCTTTTCCGCATCCGCAAGCTGCCGTTCCCCTTCCGCAATACTTTTCTTCGCTTCTTCCAGCGCTCTCCTGCCGGTCTCTATCTCCTGTCTCGCTTCCTGAAGCTGCCGCTCACCCTCCGCAAGCTCAGCCTCTCCCTGTCGCAGCCGCTTCTCCGAATCATCTATCTGCGCCCGCGCATCATTAAGGCTCTTCCAGCCGTCATTTATCTGCTGTCGGTAATCCGCTGTCTGCTTCATGGCCGCCGCGTAGTCCTCTTCACTGAGAAGACCGGCCTGATGAGCCAGAGTAAGCCTTGTAGCCTGGGTTTCCAGCTCCGCGCTCCGCGTCTCCAGCTCCGCTATGG
>JAIDME010000010.1 GCA_029050705.1 Acetatifactor sp. | reverse complement strand
GAAGATTTTTGTTGGAACTGCAACCGTGCTTGCCGCTCTGCTCGCGCCGCGATTTGAAACGGAAATATTTCCAAACAGGCTGACAAGAGATCTGGTTCAGAACGCGTATGAACTGGCAGGCTCCGGAATAAAATTCTCCTCCGAGCGCAGCCACGGCACGAGAAGAATTCGTTTGGATTTGCTGTCGGGTGACGGTAGTGACAGTAAAAATCCTGCCCCCTAATTCTGCCGACTTACTGTCACCCGCCTTAGATAAAGCCTTTTGCAATGCAAATTCAGCGAGTGACGGTAACTCTCGCGGTGACGATAGAAAAGGCAAACGGATGACGGTAGATTTGCGCCGTGTCCGCCGATTTGTGCGAGGGTTGACCGCCAAGTGGAGTAACAACTCGACCAACCCAATTGGAGCGAAATTTGAGCGCATTATTCTGATGCAGGTTAAAGCGACGGTGTCGCGGTCACATCGGACGGCAAAGCCGACCGCGATGTACGAGGACAGAGCGAGAAAAGCAATTCCCGAACGAAACTTCGCAATGCTCTCGGCGAAATACCAAGAGGAGCAAACGCAGCTTGAAAACAAGAAGTGCGAACTGCAAGCCAAGCTTGACAAATCCACGCAGGACACTGACGGAACTCACCGCGCCACTGTTGAACGAGCTGATCGACAAGATCGTGGTTCACCAAGCGGAGAACGATGAAAACGGCAGCAGAACACAGGAAATCGAGATCTTCTACCGATTTGTCGGGAAAATCGATTAAGAAACTTTGGCGGTATCCTTAAGTATGGGAAAACGGAGAAACGCTGCCTGATATCGGAACCTTTGCCGCCCTTGCCGAAGTGCTTGACACTACCATTGATAACATTTTAAACGGAGGGAAAAAGAAAATGGACTATAAAGGAAGAAAAACCATTGATGAGATCAAAAAGGGCATCAACTGTCTTGTGGATATGGGAAATCTGCTGGGCCGGGAAAACCTGTTTTATCGTTCTGCCATCGAAGGGATTGACTCAAAAATGAACATAGAACTGGAGCTTTATCTTTCCCAGCCCCAAACTTATGAGGCTATGGTGGCAGAAGCTGCCATACAATGCATCATGACCGGCTATTATATCGATGCCAGGGACATTGAAAAAAACTTTGTTTCATAGCATTGGCGAAAGATGGTAACGGAATACGCCAACAAATATGCTCTGTAGGTCAGGCTTCCGACTGCCCCGTCCTCAAAGCCAAGATTCTTCGCAGAGAGCTTCAGGAATATATGGATTAGTTAAAAATCGCTGAAGTCGCATGACCTCAGCGATTTTTTAAGAGATTTTTTCACAGTCCCAATTGCCTTCCATTCCCTTACTCGTTCACCAAAAGCTCCCTGGGCACGATTTTCCTGATCCGCAGGGACATGAGACAGGCAAATATGAAAGAAGCCAAAACCAGCCCCACTCCCGCTGCAACATTGAAGCCCGCCGAAATAACAAAGGTACATTTCACAATTCCGATACCGCTCATAAATACCGACAGCAGAGGATTGATGACAAAGCAGCTTAGGATCATCCCCGCTACAACAGAAAGAACCACTGTGGGCATAAAACTCAGCGCCGTCTGCAGGATCAGCTGCCCTGTGGTATATCCAAGAGCCTTCAGAATACCATAGTCTCTTTTTTTAGCAGAGAGGAGGTTTCTGATCAACAGATACAGCACGAAAACAATTATGATGAGACTTAAGAAGAGCACGGCAATTACAATTACACTCATCAGTGAGATATAGACCTCCACCGCGCCTTCTACAACCGCCTTAATATCAACGGTAACGTTTACATCAAACCGTGCCGCTATGTCCTCGTTAAATTCCGCACTGTCAACTCCCTCCCGCAGATTAAGATAATAGTTCAAATTCTGCAGTTCTCCCAGGCGGGCGTACCCCCGCCTTGTAAGCATACAGTCTTTGCCCAGATTATTCGTAATCTGAGTGTATCCCGTGATAATGTAATCCGCCTTCCGGCCATTTGCTTCAAGCGTGATCTCATCGCCGATCTTCAGCTTATTTTCGCCTGCATATTTTTTTGCAACGATTACTTCATTATCATATTCCGGGAAGCGCCCCTCAAAGCATACATTGGGGTTATTTACTTCTCCGAAATCATCGCATATGGTAGCCATCAAATCCGCGCCGCCCTCATGGTAGATGCTGAAGGAATCGTACAGATAAACCTTCTCCACCCTCTCGTCCGCCTCCATCGCACGCAGAAATTCTTCTTCCCCGTCGGCCTTTATGCTGATACAGCTGTCTGCAATCTCTCCCACGATTATGTTGAGAAAAGCCGCGCTGTCCTTAATAATATTTTCTATCATCACCCCTGAAAAAACGGCAATCAAAGACAGGACCAGCATGGTCACGCACACCGTCACATTCTGCTTCATACCCGATAATGTAGTTTTCAGCGCCAGGGCGAAATTTAAAGGTGTCTTTGTCCTTTCCAGAGGAACAAAGTTCCGTTTGAAGCTGTGGGTCTGCACGCC
Source organism: Acetatifactor sp. (assembly GCA_029050705.1). Taxonomy (GTDB): domain Bacteria; phylum Bacillota; class Clostridia; order Lachnospirales; family Lachnospiraceae; genus Acetatifactor. The sequence goes on along the minus strand of JAIDME010000010.1, from coordinate 4,685 downwards.
CTGTCGAAGCGCTGCAATTGGGTCTATCTTCTTAATTCTGCGGCAAGCCAGCCACACCGCAAGGCAGACAGCCCCACCCAGCAGCGCAAGGGTGATCAGTGCAGGCAGCGGCAGGAAATGCATTTCGTAAGGAATTCCCGTCTGAGCGATCATCATGGAATTAACCCCCGGGAACAGACAATATGTTGCCCCGATGCCGATGATGGCCACGATCAGCCATATACCAAAAAACTGTAAGATCAAGGCCCATGTCAGCTGCCTGCCGGTGTATCCGATTGCCTTCAGCACGCCAAGATTTCTCATGTTCTCCTGAATATAGTTTACAATGTTCGAAACCATGACTATCAAGGCGATCAACAGTACCAGAAAGGCCATTGCACTGATGACAGCGGAGCAGATCATCTGAGAAATATAACGGCTGGTGGTCACAAGGGCATAGGAAGTGCCCATCCCAAATCTGCCGGGATAGTTTGCAGTTACGGCACTGCTTAACATGGCAGTATAGTCCTCACTGTCATTTTTGTCCGCTATCCGTACGGAACATATGACTGCACTGTATACATATCCCGTTTTCTCAAGGCTCTCATAGACATCTTCCGTCAGGATCAACTCAACCATGCCGCAGTTATGAGTACCCGCCATAGCGCTGTTAAAAAATCCGCATACGGTATATTCCATTTCCACACCGGAAAGAGAAATACGAACAGGCTTTCCGACTGCAACATCTCCCGTTTTGTAGAGCATAGGCAGGTAGATACCGCTTGTATAGGAGCTGTCCTCGACAATCTCGATTTTTCCCACACTGCGGTTCATTGCCGTCTGCTTTTCAAGAAAAAAGAAGTTACTGTTTATTTCTCCGTCATTATACGGTATGGATGCCACCATAAGCAGTGCGTCATCTATGCTGTATTCCGTCGTCCTGCTGTCCTTTTCGACTGTCTCCGCCAGGCAGTCCCGCACACCGTCCTGCCCGGAAATCACAACAATGGCGTGCTCCGCGTTAAGCCTGTCATGGCAGCGGTCAAAATTCTGCTTATAATCCATAGCCAGCATGAGCCAGAGATTTAACGTAACTGCCGCCAGAAAAGCCAAAACAGCAACAGCCGCCGTCTGTCCTTTTGACCTCCGGATATTGGAGCCGGCAAATAGAATACTTTTCCTCATTCTACCACCCCATTTCTTCCAGAAATGCGGACAGCTTTTTATGTCTCCCCTCATCTCCGTGGACATATTTACCCAGTCTGCAGTCTCCCAGGATCGCGCCGTCCTTCAGGTACAGAATGCGGTTACCGCGCCTGGCGGAGCGCATATCGTGAGTTACCATGACCACGCTCTGCCCACTTTCGTTAAATTTCGTGAGAGTGTCAAGGACGTCCAGCCCTGTCTTGGAATTCAGGGCGCCGGTGGGCTCATCCGCAAAGAGCATCTCGGGTGAATTGATCAGCGCCCGGACAATGCCCACTCTCTGAGCCTCGCCGCCGGAAAGCTGCGCAGGAAATTTTCTCTGGGTTTCCGGGGGAATATCCACCGCCCGAAACAGCTCCTCCGCCCGCCTGACCAGGGCCTTTTTGTCCCTGTTGATCAGCAGTCCCGCTGCCAGCACATTGTCCATAACGCTCATGCCGTCGATAAGGTATATCTGCTGAAATACAAAGCCACAGTGCTCCCGCCGGAATACTGCAAGCCCGTCTGCGGATAACTCGGAAATGATCCGGTCTCCGAAAGTAATCCTGCCCAGAGAGGGGGTATCCATTCCCGAAAGGGCGTACAGCAGCGTGGACTTTCCGGCTCCGCTGGCCCCCATGATCACGGTAAAATCCCCCTGATACAGTTCCAGATCAATGTTCTTGAGAACGTGCTGCAAGACCCCTCCGGCAGAAAAGGACTTGCTTAAGCTTTCAGTTTTTAAAAGTAATTGTTCCATGTCAAAACCTCCTGTTCTTATCACGTCCCATTTTACTTTCGGATTCCTTAACTGTCTTTATGCAATCCTTACACATTTCTTAAATTGACACAAACAGTTCAGTCATGAATGTGAGGACTGAACTGTTATCTTACCCGATGCCGTTCAAGGGTATGGTCACTGTCACACGCAAACCCTGCTGCCCGTTTTCTATCATCAGGTCCCCCTGCATCTCCTTCATAAAAAATTCAGAGATATAGAGCCCTAATCCCGCTCCTTCAATATTTTTCGTGTTGCTCCCTCTCTTATATTTTTCCTTCAGCAGCGGCAGTTCCTCCTCCCTCACCCCGCCGCCCCTGTCCTCGACGAAGATATGCAGAAAACGGGCATCTTTCCCAAAGGAAACACTAATCTCTGTATCCGCATATTTATAAGAATTAGCGAAAATATTGTCAAAAACCTGCTGGAGCCGCAGCTTATCCACATAAACCAGGCATTCGGGAAAGTCCGGAACTCCTGCCCTGTGAAAGTAATCTGCATTTTCCAGCATGACCTTCAATTCCCTGCTGTCCATGTGGGCGGAGGTCACGGTAAGTCTGCTCAGTTCTTCCAGCGCAGCCGTAAAGAGATTTGTGACCAGCACGTTGATCTGGTCTGCTTTTCCGATGATTCCCTGATAATTCTCTCTCTGCTTCTGTGTCCCGGACAGGGCAAGCCCCACCTCTGCCGCTGCTTTGATGCTTGCCACAGGGGTCTTTATATCGTGGGAGAGCTTCGCCACCAGCTCCTTCTTGTCGGCATTTGCCTGTGCCTCGGCAATCCTGGCCCTTTTTAACTCGGACCGCATAATGTCAAAGCTCTCCGTGAATACTCCGAAAATATTCTGCCTGTCCATCTCCAGCGGAACATCCAGATTACCGCCTGCAACTCTTTCAGCGAAATCTTTCAACCGGTGGAACGGCCTTGTGACCGTCCTGTGCAGATATGCCATGTAGCCCGCACAGATACAGCATTGCAGCAGAATTGCCGCCGAAAAAGCAACGGCCGCGCGCAGCTTGTCCTCCCGCAGTGCCTCCGCCCTGTCATTCCATATGATCAGCTTTCCCACAACCGAATTTCCGACACATATGTCAAGTATTGTATCCCTGTGGATAACTGCCTCATTCACGCTTTCACTCAGACCTGCGCCCGTTCTAAACAATACGTTTCCCTCCGGGTCGATCACCACATACGCAAGCTCCGATGCACTGTTATGCTTCTCCAGATCTTCCCATTCAGCCTGCACCGACTGCACCACTTCGTTTACCGCCACAGCATTCTGCGTGTGCTCCGTCCTCTGTGCCATAAAAACCAGAACCGCGATTATCTCCAACAGCAACACCGCTGTTGTGCCAATCAAAAACCCCTTCTTTTTCACTGTCTGCCTCCGTTGAATTTGTATCCGTCTCCCCACACGGTTGTGATGTATACGGGGTTGTTCGGCTCCCGCTCTATAGCTTCCCGAATCCTCCGGATGTGCACGTTCAGCGTCCCGTCACCTGTAAATCTATCCCCCCAGACATTCTCAAAGAGCTCCTGCTTGGATACCACTCTGTCCTCATTTTCTATCAGATACCACAACAGCTTAAATTCCAATGCTGTCAGTCTGACAGGACTGTCATCCACCTTTACCTGTTTTGCATCGGCGTTCACCCATAGTCTGCCGTCTGAGTATTCCGCTTTTTGACTGTTCTGCCCATATCGTTTCAGAACCGCCTTCACCTTTGCCAGCAGGACTCCCAGAGTGTAAGGCTTCTGGACATAATCATCCCCGCCGATGTTCAGCGCCACAATTTTGTCATCATCACTGGTTCTTGCCGAGATAAAGAGAATCGGTACATTTGTGGTCTTGCGAAGCTCCTTGCAGAGTTCAAACCCGCTGCCGTCTCCCAGATTGATGTCCAGCAGCAGAAGCTGTGCCTTATTTTCACGGAAAAATTCACGGCATTCGGAGACACTGTATGCCACTACCGTCCTGACATCAAACAGGTTGAAATATTCCGCGGTGCTGTCCGCAAGCATCTTTTCATCATCTATGATCAGGCAGTCATACTTCATCTTCATACCTCCCTGCACTTTTCTTTTCAAATCATGGATTATCGGTATAACGCGCCATACACGCAGAATTATTATACCACCCCGGACCTTAACTGTCTTTACGGGGTTCTTAACAATTCCTTAAATTATGCTTTGCGCTGTTATAACTCTTGTTATTTACATTAAACGCAAAAAGTAGCGCCCTCGGTCCGGTAAACTAAGGCGCTACTTTTGTAGAATACATTTTACCGACGGCCAGGTGTACACTGGTCAACGGCTCTCTTGTTAAGCATATTATACACAATGGCACGCTGCAGTGTCAACAGGAAAAATGACTGTGCGTTGCCACTCAGCGGTCATCAGACTTATGTGTTCCGGCGTAATGAATCCGGGGATCCTGACTGCAGTTTTTTCTGTGGGCTTTCAGCTTTTTCACAGCCCAGTCATAATGGCTGGAGGTATTACTGACAAAGTAAGAGCCAAGTGCGCTCCCTCCCACCCATTTAAATACCCCCTTGGTAAACAATTCATCATTGCTGAAAGTTTTCGCCAGTTCCATTACCTCATGGTGTGATTTCTCCAGCATCTCCTTTGCCTGCTCCAGCGTGGTATCCCGGTGTTTTTTCTGAAATTCCACATTCATGTTCCCGTAAGTTTTCCAGTTATAGGGTTCAGGCAAAAAAGGCTTGTTCTCCCCCTTCAGATT
>JAIDME010000001.1 GCA_029050705.1 Acetatifactor sp. | reverse complement strand
CCAAATGGGCAAAGTATGTCGAGTCCATGCAGGTTGAACTGTCGCCGCAGCTTAAGAAGTGGCTTGCCATTGGCATGAACGATTTTATCTGGAAGTTGCGGTAAGGCTGGGAAAGTGGTATAGTGGAATAAAAGGTCTGACAATGAACATCACGAAGGGTACATCTACCCGTTAAAATCCTACAGTAAATTTACGCCGTCCATGTCCTATAGTTTTGTGGCGCATGAAATGAAGATATGATATAATCAGATAAATCGAAGCTTGTAGAGCTGGACAACTCATTAAGGAAAGAACCGAAGCTGCTTTTTCGTTTGCACCATCTTCGATTCTTTCCTTAACGATTTTACCGTGTTTCAGCATCGAAAAAGAAGAAAAATAGAGTATCAGACACATTTGTCTAGTTGAAAAAAGTCTTTTTCTCACTTTATGACGTGTTATTTCAGAGACAAATGTATGATAATCAGTAGTGAAAGGAGGAAATGAATATGATTGACCAAGTTAAGATTGGCAATTTCTTAAAGGAATTGAGAAAAGAAAGAAAAAAAACTCAAGAAGAAATCGCGGAATTATTTGGCGTATCTACAAGAAGTGTTTCACGTTGGGAAAACGGAAATACAATGCCAGAGTTAGGAATTATTGTTGAATTGGCTGATTATTATGATATTGGTATTCGTGAATTAATTGATGGTGAAAGGAAAAGTGAGGCTATGAATAACGAAATGAAGGAAGTTCTTAAATCAGCAGCAAATTACGCTGAACATGAAAAGAAACTGATGATAAGAAGAAAATGCATTGTTACATTGGTGGGGACGCTATTTTTTGTATTGTGCTTTTTCCTTGGAGCAACATTGCTCCCCGAGCTTCCTGATACAATCAAAAATAATGTCGTTAGGATTTTTGTCGTAATTGGATTGGTCGGCCTTTTCGGATTGTGGTCGATGGTGATATACGAAAAACGCAAAAACAAGAAAAATGGGTGATTTTTATCTCCAGCACGACACAGCATAAAATTTGAATTTGTAGGGGAGATGCAGTATCCAATCAGTTTTTTCCTTAGTGACCATACAAACATGGTGCTAGCACCATGCTATAAGGGTAATTAAGGGGCATTAGGATTTTGGTGTATAACATTTAAAAATGGATTGCTAATATGCGAGGATTTGCTATAATAAATGCGTGGCAACATTTTGGCAACAGAAACTCAGCAAGCCAAAATAAATGATGTAGTTGAAGTAAAAACAGGCGTGTATTTACATAAAACTTAAATAAATACAGTTAAGCAAAGGACACGCCGAGTTCGAGTGATTAATTTTGTTTTTGCAGAACTCATTTTTCCTCGCTGCAGATTTTAATTTTTCCTGAGCGGAAGAAAAATAAGTAACAATCAGAGCCTTACTGGAGTTCTTCCCCCCAGCGAGGCTCTTATAGCAATTCAGGCTTTTGCTCCTCCACTCACCTTAAAACAGCTATGTTCAGCTCCTTTCAGGCTTTTACCCCTCCACACCCATTAAAACTGTCATATACAGCCTATTTTCGGCTTCCTCTTTCTTCATCAAACAGGATGCTTAAAAATTTGTAAAAATTATTCCATTTTCTGGGAAGATGCGAGATAATAGGATTGATCTTAAGAACAGAGAGGTATGCTGATGAACGGTGAGATGTATCAGATCTGCATGTTGGTTAATGCGGCAAGGACTGCAATGGCAAAAGAGAAGGAATTTGCATATTCATGTGACAGGTACGTAAATTCCATTAAGTTTCGTTTTATTCCCAGGCAAATTTTTTTTGGGAGTAGAAGCAGGGAGGTGTACAGTCCTCGGGAATGGTATGAGAACTGCATCAGGGAGGGTGTCGATGATATGAAATTTCTTGCCCCACTGCAGGTTTCGGACAAGGCGTTGCTTGGATTTTCAAATGTGAGCAGGTCATGTATGGTTGCATTCCATAAAGACGGGCAGGTCACTTACTGGATAGCAGCCTGGGATTTTGATAAAGTCTTAAAGAAATGGAACGTGGAGTACCAAGAATATAAGTGGGATAATCCGCCTTCGGAAAAGCCCCGGTTTCAAGACAATACAGCAGAATTGGCGGATATCCTCTTAAAGATAGGAGAGTTCGCGGAAAGAATCGAATGCGGGAACTTTGGAAATATATTTCGTAGCGCCCGTGATATTCTGAATGGAAAAAAAGAGATTCCCCACAGGTACGATAACGGCAGTCCAATTTCCCTGCCGGATGTCCCGGAAGGGAATAAGAGGATGTTCCATGCCGCCTCCATGGCGGACGTGTTTGGTGCAATGGGCTCCTGGAACGACTCACCGCCTTATTACGCCCACCAGAAGGGGTTGGACGAGGCTTATGACAGGCTGTCAAATGAACTGCTGAAGCAGATCAGGCTGGCTGTCCTCTTTGCGGTTAACGAGGATTAAAACAGCGGGAATGAATGTATGAATATTACCGGTGGCAGGAGGAAAGGCATGAATTCTGAAAAAATTCCTGACATAGATTCAGAAAAGAATTCCGAAAAAAATACCGGAAGAAATTCGGAAAAAAATTCAGAAAAAGAGAAAATTTCTTCCCTTGCCGGGCAGATCATGGGGCTTGCCAGAGACGATATTCTCATGCATCTTAGATTTTTCCAATTGGCACTTGCAAAGCTGGAATGCCGGGAAAGATGGGAACTGGACGGTTTTGCCATGGATGGAAATACCTGCTGTTATGATCCGGTTCATGTGCTGAAATGTTATCGGGAGAATCCGAAATCCGTGGCAAGGGTGTATCTGCATATGCTGCTTCATTGTATTTTTCTTCATGGCTTCCAAATAGATAAACTGGAAAAGGGAAAATGGGATCTGGCTGCGGATATCGCAGTAGAAAATGTCATTCTGGAAATGGGGCACGGGGGTGTGACTCTGGAGCAGGATGGTACCGCCGCAAGAAAGCTGGCTCAGCTGAAGGAGAGTATCGGAACGCTGACGGCAGAGCGGATTTACCGTTATTTTGGTCAGGAAGAATTGCCGCCCCAGGAGAAGCGGGAACTGTGCCGTCTGTTCTCCCGGGATGACCATTCTCTCTGGAAGCCGGAGGAGCGCCTGGAAATGACGAAAGAGCAATGGAAGAAAATCAGCGAACGAGTGAGGACGCAGCTGCGTTCCTTTGCCAAATCCGGCACTGCAAATCTGGAAAAGAATCTGGAGGAGACGGTAAGGGAGCGGTATGACTATGGGGAGATTCTGCGCAGGTTTACAGTGTCGGCAGAGGAAATTCGTTTAAGCGAGGAAGAATTCGATTATATTTACTATTCCTACGGGCTGGAACATTATGGAAATCTGCCCCTGATCGAGCCTCTGGAATACAGGGAAAGTCAAAAGGTACGGGAATTTGTCATTGCCATTGACACCTCCGCGTCCTGCAGTGGCCGGGCGGTTGCCGCCTTTTTGCGGAAGACCTATTCCCTCCTGAAAGATCGGGAGAGCTTTTTTGAAAAAATAAATGTCCATATTCTTCAATGTGATGCTCAGGTGCATAACGATGAGAAAGTGACGAATGAAGAGGAACTGGAGGAGTTTCTGTGCCGGGGCAAGCTTACAGGTTTCGGCGCCACGGATTTCCGGCCGGTTTTTGACTATGTGGAAACTTTGCGGGAACAGAAGGAATTTGAGAATCTGAAAGGGCTTATCTATTTTACGGACGGCTATGGTATTTATCCGGAGAAAATGCCGGATTACCAGGTTATCTTTGCCTTCCTGGAGGAGGATGAGAACCGGGCTCCGGTGCCGCCCTGGAGCATGAAGGTGATACTGGAGGAAGAAATACTTTCTTGATGATCAATAGGCAAACAGCAGCGGAAAGGAATTGCAGCATGAATATCAAACAGGCAAAGGAATATATCAAAAATACGGTAAAACTCTATTTGAAAAAGGATGAATTCGGGGAATACAGGCTGCCTGTGGTGCGCCAGCGCCCCATTTTTCTCCTGGGAGCGCCGGGTATCGGCAAGACCGCAGTCATGGAACAGATTGCCCAGGAGATGGGAGTAGCGCTGGTATCCTATTCCATGACTCACCATACCAGGCAATCAGCGCTGGGCCTTCCCTATATCACCCAAAAGGAGTATGGGGAAAACACCTTTTCCGTGACGGAATATACCATGAGTGAGATCATCGTCTCTCTCTATGATACCATGGAAAAGAGCGGGATTAAGGAAGGTATCCTGTTCCTGGACGAGATCAACTGTGTCTCGGAAACCCTCTCTCCCACCATGCTGCAGTTCCTTCAATATAAAATGTTTGGCCGGCACAGGGTTCCGGAAGGCTGGGTCATTGTGACAGCGGGCAATCCGCCCGAATACAATAAATCGGTCCGTGAATTCGACATTGTGACTTATGATCGGTTGAAGGTGCTGGAGGTAGAACCGGATTATATGGCATGGAAGGAATATGCGGCGGAAAGGCGTGTTCACAGTGCCGTCACCACCTATCTGGATCAGAAAAAGGATCATTTCTATCGGATCGAAACCACGGCAAAAGGGCACAGCTATGTGACCGCCAGGGGCTGGGAGGATTTGTCGGAAATTCTGATTCTGCATGAGGAGGAGAATCTACCGGTGGATGAAACGCTGGTGGGACAGTATCTTAGGAATGAAAAGGTGGTACGGGAATTTACCGCATACTATGATTTGTTTCAAAGATACAAAAAAGATTATCACATTTTCGATATTCTGCGGGGTATCCCTTCGGATGGAGCAATCGTAAGAGCGCAGGAGGCTCCCTTTGATGAGCGTCTTTCCCTGCTGGGCATGCTTTTGGACAAGGTACAGGCTGACATGAAAGAGTGTATGGAAGAGGTAGCGTTTTTAACGGATTTAAGAAATGTGCTGAAAAGCGCGGACAGGCTCTCCGAGAACGGTTCTGCAGGGCAGATACGGGAATACCTGGAAAAGCAGAAGGAAGGACGCGGGAAGCTTCTGGAAAAGATGCGGGACGCCAATGCTTTGTCAGACGCAGAGAAAAGGAAACACAATGCTCTGCTCTGTTTTCTGGAAGCAGCCGGGAGAACGCTTTTAGAAGGGAATATCGCGACCGGGGAAGAGGCCTGCGCTCTGCTGAAGGAAAAGTATAAGGGAAAAATGGCGGAAGTTAAGAAGGAGACGGATTGTACCCAGAAAGAACTCCATGCGCTTTTTTCTTTTGTGGAAGCAGCCTTTGGACAGGGAAATGAGATGCTGATCCTTGTGACGGAACTGACGGCCGGCAGCGCGGCTTCGCAGTTTATCGCCACCTTTGGATGCCCGGATTACAGCAGACACAGTAAAGAGCTGATGCTCAGCGAGCGGCGGGACAGCATAAGCACGGAGATTGATGGGTTGGGGATTTTTGAGTGAAACTCAAATCCACTTTATAAAGCGATAATAAAAGCTCAATAGGGTTCTTTGTCAGAGGCCAGTGTGGGAAGCGGTATGGAAAAGAGAGAGGAATGTGGGGATACAGTATGGAGGAAGGCAACTTCTGCTACAGAATAGATGGGAAAAAGGCGGAGCTTTCAGGGTATGATGGGCATGGTATCAGAATTGTAGTGCCCTCGCAGATAGAAGGATATCCAGTATCGCGCATCACCAGGAAGGCCTTTTTAAACAAGAAGGATTTATATAGTGTGGCACTCCCGGAATCAATAGAGGAGATTGGGGATTGGGCTTTTGCCAATTGCGTCGGTCTGATGGAGATTTCTCTTCCGAAGCGGGAGGTTCGCTTCGGAAGGGCGGTTTTTAAGAACTGCGGGAACCTGAAACGGATTGTTACCAGGGAATGCAATGAGGAGCCCGAGCTTCTGGCGGCAACAGTAACGCTTCTGGATGCTTATTACCTGCTTGACCTTCCGGCAGCGGGAAGTGCGGACTGGCTGGGGAAATGGGATAATAAGCTTTCGGCTGTTCTGTGGACTTCCGATCAGGAAGGGTACATCAGCCAGTCTGTTTATGGGGAGGAGGACTACATCGGAATGGATTTGGAGGAGTATATCAGTGAAAGAAGGAAGGAAAAAGTTCGGCTTGCCTTCCTGCGTCTGCTTCATCCCCGGGAATTGGCCCCTGTCTTGAAGGAAGAACTGGAAGCGCTTTTACGAGGCTTTACCAGAGGCAGCGGTGGAGGAGAAACCTGGCAGGTTCTGCTTGGGGAATATGGCGACGACAGGGAATATTACCGCCTTTTTGCAGAGCTGTCCTGTATCAATGAGGAAAATTTCGACGGAATCCTTGGGGATATCGGAGAGGATTATCCCGAGATGAAAGCATTTTTCCTGAAATATTGGGAGGAACAGCACAGTGCGGAGGATTTCTTCCAGGGGCTGGAGCTTTAATAGTGTGTTAGAGGCATCAATACACTGCAGATGCCTTTTTAAATTACAATTTCCTTAAGGGAATCCCTAAAAATGAGCGCATTTATGCCCCGCAGAAATCCTGTTTCTTTCTCGCCGGCTGTCCATTTTTGCCTGCATCCGCCACATTGCGATCTGTCAGCGCTTCCATGGGGATTTCAAGGCTTGCGGAATCCTTCTGCTGTCATCTCACAGGCCACGTCCTTCCCGCTCCACTATCTGATATTATTATTCATACTCACAGATATATCCTACCTTGCCCGCATAAGAGGGCGCCGCCTCTAAAATATCATTTGGCACATCACCCAGATAACATCGATCATCTTTTCCCCGGTAAAAAAGAACTACATAATCCTCACTGACTTCCGCGCCGCTCTCCGTAAGGCCTGTATAGCTGGGTTCTCCCACTAACCAGAATCTAAATAATGCGTTATACAAATCCAGCATATAGTAACCGTGTTTAATTCCCGGTTCCAGCCAGCGATAGCCAAAGGGAGTTCCCTCAACCCTCTCATTCGTTGCTCCCACAAAAAAGGTGATATCCTCTTTATCCTCGGAAATCATCCGTTCCTGAAGCCGTTCAAATTCCTCATGGGAAGTAATGGTTGCCAGATAACCGCCTTTTTCCTGACAAAGCATTTCAGCTTCCTTCCAGGTGACATCCTCCACGATCAGTTCATACCGATGCTCCGCAGAGGCCACATCCCCCGTCCTTAATACCGATTTAATCTCATCCAAAATATAATATTTCTGCGGGTACATACTCTGTTCCATAGGATATATGGCATTTAATCGGGCCTCATATTCCTCTTCTGTTATTTCCTCTCCGAACCAGTATTCCTCTCTGTCCCAGGGTTCCTCCCCTGTCCAGTAAAAGAACTCAAGATAGTTACCATTTTCGCCAATCTGCACCCCATCCGGCCCGTCACCCCATATACCGCCGTCAACATAGACCCATTTCCCGTCCTGAATGGTATAGACATTATCATAATAATACCCCATATTGCCATCCGAATTGCAGATCAGATTTCCTCTCTCAATATAAGTGATATTAAGGCGGGCAGACTGCCACACATCCAGAACATGATCACGAAATGTCAGAAGCTGACATCCTCCCGCTTCACCTCCGGTGTCAACCACCATTTCAGGAATGTTGTCATCATCCACATAAATAAGACTGTATGTACAGGTATCCGCATAATTGTTTTCCTCCAGATAATTAAGATAACGCTGCTTCCACTCCTCCAGACAGGAATCGTCCTGCTCTATACGGCCCTGCTCTTTCAAAAAGGAGAAGCGCTTGCACAATTCTCTGTACAGATCATCGATATTGTTCACAAATACTGCGTCATCATATCCCCATACATTCAGTTCTTCCCAGTTCCACTCTTCACAGACTTGCTTATATACTTCCTCAGATACCTCGGTTCCGTCTACCTCATAGCGTTCCCCAACATAATGGACCCCTTCATATTGCGGATGACTGTGGAGCGCCAGCAGTTCTATGCTTTCAGTCCCTTCGAGCCGATAAAAAAATGATTCTTCTTCCCCCTGCCCCATATATGTGCTGAAAATCAGGTTTTCATAGAAATTAAACCTGCACTTTCCAAAACTACCAAATTCTCCTGTTTCCACTACGTTTCCGCCATTGTATGCACATATGATTACACCCGACGCGTGGGCGGCAGAAGGAATGATCGCCAGTTCCGGAATATTATCGATGTCAATGAATACGAGATCAAATTTTATCCGAGCTATTTCATCTGGGTATTCCTCATAAAATTTTTGAAGGTATTTCGCGTATGCCAGAAGAACTTTCTTTTCTTCCTCGCTGAGCACATAGGAATCATCTCCGCCAGACATCTCTCCGGCAGAATCCGGAATGCTCTCGTTAACTTCTAGATTTTCAGTTTCACTGTTCTTGCCTTTCTCCACAACGGCGCTGCAGGAATCCTGCGGAGTCTCATTCTCCTGAGTCTGTACCGGAACAAAATTACATGCCAGTATATATAATAAAACAATTGCTGTAAATATTACCACCCTACTGACGCTTATTATTCTCTTCATCACAATCTCCCGGTATATCATAATCCGTTTTACTATTTAATCTGCGTTTCCCTATAGATAGCATAAACTTACTGTCAGTTGGAGAGTCACAGAGGATTCCTGCTTTAGAACTGCCCAGACCTATCTTCCTTAAGTCTACTTCTTCTTGTATTGGTTGTCAAATAGTACGTAATCTCCCTGATCGCCAGTTTTTCAGATTTCAACGCTGGGAATTATTGCCTGTATTTTCCCCAGGTACACTCTATCGCTGTCATGCTGTCCGTGCAGCAGCTTTGTCAGATATCCTCTGGCAAATTTAGGCTCTCCACCCTCTGTTCCTGTTGCCTCATTTTTCTTTTGCTCACGGCGGCAGCGCACCAAGTCAATGACTTTCTCTTCTCCATAATCCCTTACATAACATCTCAGTCGGCATATGGTGTCTGCTTCTTCCTCACTCAAGCCCATGGGCGGGAACTCATCCTGTCGGAATACACATGGCTCACGTGGTCCTCCGCACTGCAGCCATACACATTTTTATCCTGCATACGCAGCACTGCACTGGCCCAATTGTTCAGCACATACTCCTTGCACTCATTCACTGCCTTTTCGTTCGGGGCGCATTTCCGGACTGCCTTCAGGGTCTTAACAAACTTTTTCTTTTTGCCCTTATACAGTGCCTTCCATAACTTTCCCTTCACCTCATCTGCATCCTCCCGTGCCTGGACTGCCACCTTATTGATGTATTTCATCAGGTGGTATTTATCCATCACAAGGATGCCCTTGTCAATGTCCGAAACTCCTGCCTTGATCCACTCTCCGCAGTCTCCACTGATATACACCTGTTTCAGGTATGTGGTCTTATAGTTTGTCTCGATGTATTCCTGCGTGCGTCTGAACAGAAGGAAGATAGGTCTGGACAGTTCTAAAGCAGGAATTCTCTGCGATTCTCCAACTGATAGTAAGTTTACGCTATCCTAATGGGTGGGTTATATTGCAAAATGACCACAAAAGGGTATATAATTAAGCTGCATTAAATAATACAAAAAGGGAATTTTATATGAAGATAGATGACATTAATAAAATTATCACCATTTTTCAAATCGTATATAGATATACCGAAGAAGATGCTCTGATTCACATATGTTGCCAGAGCATTATCGATGAGATAGTAGATAAAGTTAGCAAGGGGCAGTATTCTATTGAAGAAAAGATTGAAAAAGTAAGAGATGAGCTAAAAGACAAAATTAGAATATATTTAACAACCTATAAAAAGGACGAAGTAAATATAGGTTTGTCTTGTCTGAAGGCAGCTTTTAAAATATCAATAAGTGATACGAATACTGAGCAGAATAATTTTGAAGTTAGTATGAGGTTGGAAGAAATTTTATATTTAATTTTTCTAGAAAATGAAAGCGAAGTAAGGGGAAAGAACAGCATAATTAATGGAAGTAAAAATATGGAGATTAGTTTCAGGTTGGCATACTATTTTTGTGTTTTAAGTGATAATTTGGAACATTATGCTGGAGAAAAAGAAAAATACAATATGTTTTTGGAAAATGACTTGAATCTTATATTTAAAGAGGGATGTTTTTATTCTGAGGATTATTCCAATTATATGGATAGTTTTCTATTCATGAATTTATATGAAGTACCTGAGGACACAATAATTAAGAAACCAGAAATAGAAAAACAGATGCATAACGACATGCTCACAATGGAAGATATTAGATGCTTGCAGGAAAGCGCAGTAAAAACATATCTGGGATTTTCCTTTGAGGACTTAAGATTGTTTATTCAATTTTTGTTTCAACATCAAAACAATGATGTATTTTTCTTTATGAGGGAGAAGGATACTGTAGATAAGATAGAGGAAAAATGTGGAATTGGAACCGAAGCAAAAAGAATTATAGACTATTTCTCTATGGATTTTCCACTAATAAATAGTGCCGAAAAGGTAAATAAAATCAGATTATTAGAACTTAAATGTATATTAAAAATAGATGGTTTTCTGTTAATTTATCCATTAGAATTTGTCTATAATTCAAATTGCTTTGAAAAAATGGTTCTAAAGAAGCATTTTTTCAATTATCTGGTTGTCAACTTAGCAGATTCTCAAAAAAAAGAGTTTAGGGAAATGTTAAATAAACATGAAGAGAAATCATCAAGTTTTTTAGCGTATGCTTTGTTGGACGAATTTTGTGCAAATGGCTATATTGTCCCTAAATGTGGGGAGAAACCCATGGCTGAAATCAAGAGTATTGTCAAAGTGATGGAGGATAAAAAGCAAAAGAATATTTTAAACGATAAGGAAAACAAAGGGGATATTGATGTCTTAGCAGCAAATCAAGAAAAAAAAGAAATTTATAATATTGAGATAAAATATTATCAGCCATTAGAAGACACAGGAGAAATGTATTCTATAAAAAAAGAGAATGGAAGAAAAAAAGATATTATCAAGTCACTGCGTAGGGAACAAATATTATACGACAATATGGAAGTAGTATTGCGTTTCCTGGGATTGGATTCTTGCGAGGTAGAAAAATACAAAATACGGACTATTTTTGTAACGCCTCGGCCAGATTATTGGCTAAAAAAAGAAAAGCAGGGTATTGAATATTATGAATGGGTTGAAATACTGGATGAAATCAGAAAAAAGTCATTGTAAAAATACATGAAAACATTATTTTGCCATAAGTCCTCAGGGGATGTATGTACCAGACCATGAGGACATTTTGCATGAAAAGCATCTCCATATACTATTTTCAGAAGGAAATGTAGCATACAATATGCTTTAATATAAAGGAACCAACTTCTGTCCCAAAGAAGAAAATCTGTCTGTTGCAATCTGGATTGTTTTCTGTATAATTCCTAATGTTATTATTGTTGGAATGTCGGTTAGAGCAAACCGTCTGTTGAAGGAAAATCCATGGGGAAGTATAACGCCCGCATAAAGTGTAAGCGTCAAATCGGTTCTTTCCAAAGATAGTTGATTTTGCAGTGTAAAACAGTATAATTGTTAAATACAATTGCAGGGGGAATTGCCGTATGGATGCACTGATTCAACTTCTGGACAAAAACTATGAATTATATGACTGCCGTATTAGGGATTCTGATATTATCATGGAGATTGTCTCTAAAATAAACAGATTTTTCTGTCCTTATTGCGGCCATCCTTCCGACAGGGTTCATTCCCGTTACCAGCGTGAGGTTCAGGATCTTCCGATCCAGGGAAAGAGGGTCATTCTGAGGGTTTCAGGGATTTTCTCCCAGCTTATCTCGGAGGAAGATGGCTGGGATGAGGAGGGGAGGAAGCAGGAAAAATTAAAATCTGCCATGAGGAAAAACTTGATCTGCGACCACAGAAATTGTTTTTGCAGAACTTATTTTTCCTGTCTGCAAAAGTTAAATTTTCCTGAGCAGGAATGAAAGAATGCCATTATAGAGCCTTACTGGGGTCTTCTTCCCAGCGAGGCTCTTTTAACATTTCAGGCTTCCCCCGCCTTCATAAAACCCCTAACCCCGCCATTTTCTTGGCTTTATCGGCTTCCTCTTTCCTTATCTTTTTCCTAGTTCTCCTTTCAGGCTTCCTCCCCCGTCCCTCTAAACATCCCCCTGCCCACAGCCGTCTCTAGTCTCTTTCCGATCCTTCTTCCCAATTTCTTTCAGGTTTCTCTCTTTCAGGCTTCCTCCCTACACCTCTTAGAAAGCCCTGAAATACGGTGGTTTCGGGTATTTTTTCTTTTCCTTTCG